>JAFGOL010000193.1 GCA_016926495.1 Oligoflexia bacterium | reverse complement strand
CTGCTATATGGAAAAGCAATTAGTTTTTGATGCAAAAATATTTAAAAAAGTTCCCGATAAATTCGGAGGCAAAAAATCTCATCCCAAAACAGCGCGCCCCCTTACAACAAAATCGGCAATGCATATTACATTAAGATCATCAATGGCAAAGGGCGGCAGATCTTTTTTGTGTAAAGATAAAGTCGTAAAGATCAGGGACATAATCAACAGGCACGCAAAATTATTTGATATCAGGCTCTATGATTTTTCCATCAATTCCAACCATATCCATTTGCTTTTAAAGCTTCAGTACAGGGATTCCTACGGCAAATTTATAAGGAGTGTTTCGGGAAGAATCGCAAGAATTGCCCTGGGCGCGGAAAAAGGCAGCGCCAAGCTGACTGGCGAAATAAAAAATTTCTGGGATGCCCGTCCTTTTTCCAGAATAGTAAGCTGGGGAAGGGATTACCTTAATACGTTTTATTACCTGTTTGAGAATAGCCTTGAAGCGGGCGGTTTTATCAAGTACAGGGATAGAAAAAATAAAGGCAGTCCGGCAACAATATAACCGGGGAAAGAAATTCAGCAGGCAGCGGGTAAAATGCAGGTGGGGTCAGACTTGATGCCGGCATCCTGCAAACCATGTGATAAAATTTGATCAAAAAACAAGCAGGATGAGCGTAGAAGCGGTAAATTAATCAACCTGATCATTCTCAATTTTAGTATGGCGTTTTATAAATTACGGTTATATTATTGGCTATATGTATGTGAGGGGTATTATACTGATATTATTGCTACTTGTGCCGGTAACCGCCGTCCGGGCGCAGGACGCGGGGGACGCCAAATCCGTTGAAGACAACATCGGGGATATTGAATCATCAATACAGGACAGTCCGGATTTCCGCAACCTGTCGTCAACCGAACTCATCATACAAACACCGGATACAAGCCAGCCCATGGAGCTTGAAAGAAAGCTCGCGATAAAAAAGCTTTATGTTTTGCTTTCAGACAATACCGACGGAATTTATTCGGGACTGATAATGCAGGCCCTTAAAAAATATTTTAAAAACAATAAAAGGTTCGAGCTTACGGGCACGGAGGTAAGCAAGACCGGGATTGACCTTTTCAGCGACGAAGTCATAAAAAAGGTCTCCCATATAGGAAGCGTTACGAATATTGACGGCGTTTTACACATAAGGACCCTGAAAAACAAAAACACGATGAGGCTTGACGGCGTCATCTACATAGCAAAAACAGCGGAAAGATATATCCAGGAAACCGGGGTCATAGAACTCGGCGGAGAGGAAAAAGATCTGGACAACAAGGTCAGGGAATTCGCGGACCGCATACTTTTAAGGCTCCCTTACCTGGCGCTTGTTACAAGCAGGTTTGACGACAAGGTGACCATCGATATAGGAACAAAACAGGGCATGAGGGAAGGTATCAGTCTTCCTGTTTACAGGATCGTTCGCACGGTAAAGCATCCTTATCTCGGAACCATTCTCTCGGTTACCAGGGCCAGGATCGGCACAATAAAGATTATGAAAGCCGATGAATGGATCAGCTTCGCAAGGGTAACGGAAGAATCAAAAAACTGGAAGGTGCTTGATTCCCACAAGATCATGCGTGATTCGCTTACCGACAACGCAACCATAGTTCTGAATGAAATAAAGGCGGAAGAACCCGAATCATTCACGAAAATATCAGGCCAGCCTCAAAAAACGAGTGAGCCCGTACAGGCGGAGACGACGGGCAGCGAAACAATACTGGGCCACGTAAGCCCGGTGCTAAGGTTTATGCATATAGGTTACAGCGTAGTGGGCAGTGACAACCAG
Organism: Oligoflexia bacterium; assembly: GCA_016926495.1. Taxonomy (GTDB): domain Bacteria; phylum Bdellovibrionota; class JAFGOL01; order JAFGOL01; family JAFGOL01; genus JAFGOL01. Next base: position 3,377 of record JAFGOL010000193.1, on the reverse strand, counting down.
GTCCATAAATCCACTGCCAGGTTTTCGCCCGGGTTCGGATTTGACGCCGAACTCCTGCTTACAAGAAGCTGGTTCGTTGAAATGTTTTTTATGTACCAGATTCACACGTTCACGCCCGAAGGCGGCGTTTCCTCCAGTTTTAATTCCTCCTTCAACGACCTTTATTTTGTCGGTGGTTACAAGCATTACATAGACGACGTTGTCGTCGGTTTCAAGGCAGGATTCAAGCGCGCATCGTTTTTTACGGACTCGGCCCCGGCAGACTCGATACATACAAACAAAAGGTACAGGGGGTTTTATACCGGTATATTCGCGGATATTCCGGTTGACAACAAGGTCGCGGTCGGTTTTAAAGGTTATCTTGTTTTCTTCAACGGCCTTGCCGAAGCTCCGGGCACCACAGCCTCCCAATACGACAATTCGATTTTCGGATTCGATATCTACGTTTCATACAGGGTACACAGGCTGTACGGACTTTTTCTGGGCATGATGTACGATAATTACAGGACTTCTTATCTGGGTACGGGCACAACTAGCATATCTTCTGTCAGCTCTTCCATTTCCAACAAAGGCGCTTATCTGGGGGTAAGATTTGATTTCTAAAATCAGGAATATACTTCAAAAGCTAAAACCTGGGAACATGAGCAAGGGCGTTAAAATAAGGCTGCTCGTATACGTAGTCATTATTATCGCGCTTAATATGATATTTTTTCCTATACTTGAAAAAATGTACAGGCAGGGAGGGCCGGCGCGTACGGCAACAACCCGTAAAACGCCAAAAAGCAATGAACAACCGGCGTCAGTTTCGGTAGCGTCTTCCGAACCAAAAGCGTTTATCAGCGGGGGAAAAGGGCTCGCGGTCATAAAGGAAGGAAATAAAAAAACATGGGAGCCCCTGATCAAGGACACGGTGATCAAGGTCAATACGGAAATCGCCGTGCATAAGCCCGGGGACAGGTTGCTGCTTTCCATTCCTCAAAACCTTCTTTTCGCCCTGGACGGAAATTCCGCCGTAGGCCTTTCAATGCACCAGGGATCGGCTTTTTCAATTAAAATACTATGGGGATGCATAGGGTTAAAACCCTATACAAGCAATATCGGAAAAACCTTTCTGCAAACGACCGCAGCACCACAGCCAGTACAGTTGGAGGTTAACAGGGAGATCGTCTATTGCCTTGATCCCGAAACCGGTGACGTTTCCGAAAACACCCGGAAAAACGATATATTCATACAGACAGGCACTTTTGAATCAGGGGACATGGAATACAGGGCAGTGTTTCCCTGCGGCGACATAATTGAACTTATGCAAAACGAAACACAAAAAAACATAAACCTCGAAATAAACGCCCCGTTCCTTGCTAAAAAACGCGTTGAAATATCCAACAACGCGTCTTTCCAGCAGCTTGTTTTTTATTCGGACGGGTTTTCTGACAAGTTCACGTCTTCCGCCCTTACCGACGGGAAATATTACTGGCGCGTGCTGGATTCAAAAAATATTAAAAACTCAAGCAGGATATGCGAATTTGAAATAGTAAAGCAGGACAGGATAACCCCGGTGCTGCCGCAGAATAACGACATTATCGCGGATATTCCGGTAACATTCTCGTGGAACCGGATACAGGGCGGCAGCGGGAAAACATACCTTACTATCGCTAAAAAACCGGACATGACGGAAGTCGTTCAGAAGAGCGAGATCGCCGAAGGCAACAGCCTGAGGTACGACGATCCTTACCAGACTTTCGGGGCCGGAAAATTCTTCTGGCAGGTAAGCTCAGGCGAATTAAAATCAAATATCAGAAGCTTCAACGTTTTTAACGAGCACGATCTTGTCATGCATATTCCCTCCGAAGGCGCGTCCGTAAGTCCGGACGAAAACCTGCTGTTGATCAAATGGAGCACGCTGCCCCTGGTCAGGACGTACAGCATGATAATAGCCGATAATCCTTCTTTCAGTAACGCCACGGTTGCTTACAGCGGGAAAAATCCGTTTGTAATTGCCGATATGCTTCCAAAACGAGAGTATTTTGTCAAGCTGTCCGCGCTTTTTAACAACAACAGGAAGCTGGCGGGAAAAAGCGGAAATTTCAGTATCTCGGAAATTATCAATATTAATATTACAAGCCCTGTAAATTTTGAATCATACATACTTGATGCCGCCAAGGCCAAAAAGATGCTGTTTCCGGTTGAATGGGAAACTCCCGAAGGCGTAAGTAAAATTTCCTTTACCGTGAATTCCGGCAAGGGGCCGGTCATTTCCAAGCCCGGAACAATTTCCGCCAGGGTCCGCGTTAAAAAAGGGACCAACACGCTGGAAGCAACCGGATTTTGCGGCAGCGCGGATACCAGACCCTGCGCGAAATCCCAAAAGATAGAGTTTACAGTCAGTATCAACGACGCTCCGCCGTTACTGTTCCCGACCGACAAGTCCGCCGCGGCACTTAACGATAAGGGCAGGATGCTTGTAAAATGGAAAAAAACAGGCTCTGAAACAGAGTACCAGTATTCCAAGGACGCCAATTTCCTGAATATTGCCGGATCAGGAAAATCGAAATCCCAGGTAGCGTACATAAAACCGGAAAAAGGAGACTGTTTTTTCAGGCTGAGAAAAAAAGGCTCGTCATGGGGCAGGGTGTATTCATTTACCGTACTACCGCAGAAGCCGGGCATACCCGTCATTGTTTATCCTTACAACAGAAAAATAATAAAAAAAGGCAATTCCGTGTTTAAATGGAACGAAACCCGCGGCGCAGAAGGTTATGTTCTTGAACTCTCCATGGATAAAAAATTCCGGCGTACAAAAAAACACGCGACCACAGGCACGGAGCTTTCGCTGAACCTTCCAAACGGAAACTTTTACTGGCGCCTTTCCTCTTATGATCATGTTAACGGAAAAAAGAGGTTGTCCGGGCATACAAAGGCCAGGCTTCTTATAGTCAAAAAAAGGAAAGGCAAAAGGTGAAGGAATACCTCGATGTAATAGGCAAGCCCTTTCCGTCAATCACGGCTTCCAGAAAGGTAAGGGGCGCGTATAAATTCGCGACTGATTATTACCCCCAGGACCTTTTGCACGTAAAGCCCCTTGTATACGGCGGCGACCCTGCAGAAATAGAGTCCCTGGACGTAAGCAACGCCCTGCGTCTCGACGGGGTGGTTACCATATTCACGGAAAAGGACAACAAAACCCTTTTTGACATGCTGTCCCGGAAAGACGTTCAGTATACTGGCCGTATTATCGCCGTTGTTTGCGCTTCGGACATGGACAGCCTTAAAAGAGGACTGGACCTTGTAACGGTTAAATACAAGGCTGAAAAAAGCGCGGGCAGGCGGTCTGAAAAAATTGAAACAGGAGTTAAAACAGACCTCCCGGAGAACAAGGT
>JAFGOL010000192.1 GCA_016926495.1 Oligoflexia bacterium | reverse complement strand
TATCGGAATAGTCTGTAATAGCTCGTCGGTCTCTCCGGAAAACGAAATCATTATTCCCATATCGTCCATGGAAATAACGCCTATATCGCCGTGAAAACATTCGGTGGGATGGACAAAAACCGAAGGCGTCCCCGTACTCGAGAGAGTAGCCGCGATCTTTCTGGCAATAAGCCCGGATTTACCGACGCCGCTAAGAAACACCCTGCCCTTAACTCCGGCCAGCACATTAACAACTTCCACAAACGAGGAATCGAGGTGCTCCCTGAGATTATTAATGGTTTTTGCTTCTATCTCCAGTATTTTTTTCCCCTGCTCGAGGATATCCATATCAAACATTCCCGGATGCCTCCCCGGCAAGCAGCCATATCTTCAGCACCCGTTCCATCATGGGCTGCAGCAAATCCAAATCCAGCGAGCAGGGACCGTCACAAAGGGCCTTGTCAGGCTCATCGTGGACCTCAAGAAACACGCCGTCAATAAAACCTGTACCGGCCGCGGCAGATGCCATGTGCGGGATAATCTCCCTTTTGTCCCCCATGTACGAGGGCGCGCTGTGCGTGGCGTCGAATATCACCCGTATTCCGGGATGTCTTTTTAAATACACAAAAGAACTCATATCCACTACAAGATTACCGTAGCCGAAGAAAGTACCTCTTTCGGTTACGCATATATCGGTATTTCCGGTCGTTTTTATCTTTTCCACGATATGATCCGTATCTTTAGGCGACATAAACTGGCCTTTTTTTACATTAACGGTTTTACCTGTTTTTCCGGCCGCAAGCAAAAGGTCCGTCTGGCGCGATAAAAACGCGGGGATCTGGATCATGTCCGCGATACCGGCTACCCCGTAAGCCTGTTCCGGCAAATGAATATCAGTGGTGATGCCGCACTTATACCTGGATTTAACCTCTTTCAATATTTCCAGGCCTGCCTCAAGACCCGGCCCCCTGTAACTTTTAATGTCGCTGCGGTTTGCCTTGTCAAATGAAGCCTTGTACGTAAAAGAAACTTTCGCGATTTTATTCAGTGCTTCGTTTATTTGAAGCAGACGTTCCGCAATAAGAAAACATTTTTCCCTGTTTTCTATAACACAGGGGCCCGCAATAAAAGCAAATTCATTATTGCGCATGGATCAATTACTCCCCTGTTTGTATTTCAGGGCGCTGCCTATAAATGCCGCAAACAACGGGTGACACGCAAGAGGCTTGGATTTGAACTCGGGATGAAACTGGCACGCAAGAAACCACGGATGGTCCTGTAACTCGACGATTTCCACCAGGTCCGCTTCTTCGTAAATTCCGGCAACCTTCATTCCCTTTTTAGTTACAATATCCCTGAAGATATTATTAAACTCGTAACGGTGCCTGTGCCTTTCAGAGATATCCTTTTTACCGTAAGCCTGAAACGCCTTTGTGTCCTTTGCAAGCACACAAGGGTAAGCTCCCAGCCTCATGGTACCGCCGAGATTGGCAATACTTTTCTGTTCCTCCATCATCGATATCAGAAGGTTCTGTCCGTTATCGCAAAATTCCTCGCTCATGGCATCCGTAATTCCGCACACGTTACGCGCGAATTCCACTACCGCGAGATGCATGCCCAGGCAAATACCGAAAAACGGTATCTTTTTCTCCCTCGCGTATTTTACCGCGTTTATTTTTCCCTCGGTCCCCCTGCTGCCAAAGCCTCCGGGTACCAGTATACCGTCCATACCCTTCAGGTATTTTGACGGTGACTCATTTTCCAGCATTTCGGAATCAACATACATAATATTAACCTTCGCGCTGTTCGCAATTCCCCCGTGTACCAATGCCTCGGACAATGATTTATATGATTCGGTCAGTTCAACGTATTTACCGACCATTGCAATATTAAGTTCGTGTTTCGGTTCCCTTATCTTGCAGAGAATGTCATCCCACCTGTTCATCTGGGGATCAGCCGCCCATATCTGAAGAATTTCAAGAAGTTTGTCTACAACGCCCTCCCTGTGAAAATACACGGGCACCGCGTAAATTGTATCTACGTCTCTGGCCGCAAAAACATTTTCCCTGGGCATGTTGCAGAAAAGGCCTATCTTGCTCCTTATTTCATCCGACAACTCCCTGTCGCACCTGCATAAAAGTATATCCGGCTGTATACCGATGCTTCTGAGTTCCTTAACGCTGTGTTGCGTGGGTTTTGTTTTCAGCTCCTTTGCGGCGGCAATGTACGGAACAAGAGTAAGATGCACGTAGCATACGTTCTCGGAACCCACGTCAAAGCGCATCTGTCTTATTGCTTCAAGAAAAGGCTGGGATTCAATATCGCCGACTGTACCGCCTATTTCCACTATGAGAATATCAACTTCCCTTCCGGCTTCAACCATTCTTGATTTTATCTCGTTTGTAATATGCGGAATAACCTGAACGGTTTTACCGAGGTATTCCCCTTTTCTTTCCTTGTTAATAACAGAGTAATATATCTGGCCCGTCGTGTAATTGTTGTTCCTCGACAGGTTCACGGTAGTGAAACGCTCATAATGGCCCAGGTCAAGATCGGTTTCAGCTCCGTCGTCGGTAACAAAAACCTCGCCGTGCTGAAAGGGACTCATTGTTCCGGGGTCCACGTTTATGTACGGATCAAATTTCATTATATTTATCTTAAGCCCCCGCGCCTCAAGCAGGGAACCTATGGAAGAACTAGCCAGTCCTTTACCCAGTGACGAAACAACACCTCCGGTAACAAAAATATACTTGGTTGGTTTTTTGCCTCTCTTTTTTATCATTACCCCTTACGCCCCCTTAATATTGTTTCGACAAGGTCTGCATCACCCGGAGTATCAACTCCCACCAGTTCCTCTTCGATAAAGCCGACCCTGATGCCATACCCGTTCTCAAGCACCCTCAATTGCTCAAGTCCCTCGCATTTTTCCAGCGGCGCAGCCTTCATGGATGCAAACTCCTGTAAAAAATCCTTTCTGAAACCGTAAAGCCCGACATGGCGCAAATATTCCTGAGCCATGCCGTTCTTGCTTCCCGGTATTGGCGCCCGCGAAAAATACAGCGCCCTGTTATCACCGGAAACAACCAGTTTTACAACATTGGGGTTTTTGAATGCTTCCTTTTCAGTATCAAAGTTACATCTTTTTGCAAGCGTAGCAACCGGATTTTTTTCATCGCAAAGCAGGGTTTCGTCAATAAGCGTATCCAGAATTTTTCCCGTAAGCAGCGGCTCGTCACCCTGAACATTAAGGACAAAATCCTCTGTGACCGTTTCCCGTGCAACCCATGCCACACGCTCCGAACCCGTGGAAATGTCATCAGGCGTCATTACTACAGAGTCTTTGCCATGAATAAATAATTTGCAAAAATCGAAAATCCTGTTGTCATCAGTGGCAATTATTACTCTTGGATTGTATTTTGAACCGGAGCAACCGTAATACACATGCTCTATCATGGCACGGCCCGCTATTTTGACCAGCGGTTTTCCGGGAAACCTGCTTGAAGCATACCTTGCAGGAATAACTACAGCAACCTTGCTACTCATACTGTACCTATTAACATATATTTAATACAAATCCTGCAAAAAAAGTAATAATACAGTTAAAAATACACTATATGCGCGCAGGCTCGCCATCCATCATTCGCCCGCGCCGCAAGATGGGTCAGTAACTCATTGATAATACTGTTGTTTTACTACTCCACACGTATCAGGGGTTAATAAAAACTCCATCGCATTACGCGCGGCTCAGAAATTGCTGTTTTTACCGGGCGGAGTCATATAAAAAAAACATCGCTACGACGGTATAAATTGCGAGTTCAATACCTAAGTGCAACAATAAGAAGCTATTGACTCAGAAAATAAGCAGCCAAATCTTCCGGCCTAGATTGAAGTAGGCCGGTGGATTTGGCTGCTTGTCTTAATTACCGATTCTCAAAAGGCACAGAATACCTCTTTTTTTAAATTTACCGACGTAATTTAATAAAAATATCTTCCAAAATAATTAATTTTTCTGTTGACCTTATGCTATCATGTTATAGCATATTTACGAGGCTGTAATATGGGAAAGCAATTAGGTTTTGATGCTAAGGTATTT
>JAFGOL010000191.1 GCA_016926495.1 Oligoflexia bacterium | reverse complement strand
CGGCCGTATTTTCATCTTCCGAATAACGATGTCAAGTTCCCGTTCCTTAACGACAATACAGACACAGTCGTTATCAAGAACGTCCCTTATTGTCTGTATCTGGGGAAGGATCAGCCTGCCCTCAGGAGCTTCCATATCAATGGGTGTTACCAGTAAAACCACGTCCCCGTATTTTACCAGGTCCCCGATGATGGTATTAAAGATATAGGCTGAAGCGGGTATTGCCGCCTTCAGACGCTCAATAAGAGCGTTAATTGAGTCACGGTCAGACACGCTCGTTTCCACGGGATTTATCCCGGTCTTTTCGAATATTGTTTTCCCGGTACCGCCGTCAAGGGGCTCAAGGTCGGATTTATTGTGAACGATCAGAACGGGTATTTTATAGTCGCTCAAACTTTCTATAACGCCGTCTTCAAAGACATCCCACGTATTATTCGTTGTTACCAGTATCGCCAAATCCGCCTGGGCGAATACCCCCACGGTTTTCTGTTTTCGCTTTTCCCCTGTTTTACCGGTATCGTCGAGACCGGCCGTATCTATAAAGACAACCGGCCCTATACCCGGTATTTCAATATACTTTTTAACCGGATCGGTGGTCGTTCCGGGTTCGTCACTTACAATTGAAACATCCTCGCCCGACAATGCGTTAATTATAGAGCTTTTCCCTGTGTTGGTCCTTCCGAAAATACCTATATGCGGCCTTATGTTTTTGTTATTGATCATGCCTGCAAATCCTTAAAAACATAACCCATCCTGCAAAGGCTGTCCCTGGAAAAAATAACTTCCAGCCTGATCTTGCCGGGCATAATGGAGCTGCCCGCCTGTTTTTTAGGTATCCTTACGGGATTATCCTTAAAAAACGCCGATGACAGAAGCCTTATGTCTGACAGCATTTTTTCAATATTAACCGCTAAGTTCCGTGACTTCCCTGATCCAGCCAAAGTCGTCCTTGATCTTGCCGTACTGGATACCCGTAAGGTAATCATATACGCTTTGCGTTATTTTCCCGATTTTTCCGCCGTCCACGGTATGTATTTTTTCCCTGAAGCACAAACCGGAGATTGGAGAAATAACGCACGCGGTGCCACAGCCGAAACATTCCGTAATCTTCCCGCTGTCAATGTCCCTGCATACTTCATCAATGTCCAGCCTGGTTTCCTCTACGTCAATCCCCATGTGCCTTGCAAGTACCATTACCGAATCCCTTGTAACCCCGTGCAGTATGCTGCCTGTCAGGGCCGGGGTAACAAGCTTCCCTTCCCTGATAAAACACATGTTCATTGTCCCGACTTCCTCAATATAACGGTTTTCCCTGCCGTCAAGCCACAGCACCTGTGTAAAACCCTTTTTCCTGGCATCCTTCATGATCCTAAGGCTGGCCGCGTAGTTTCCACCGGTCTTAGCCTCGCCGACGCCTCCCTGAACCGCCCTTACATACCCGTCGCTGACAAGTATATTAACAGGCTTATAGCCTTCCGAGAAATAATGACCTATCGGGGAATTTATAATAAAGAAAATATATTCCGATGACGGACGCACCCCAAGAACAGGCTCGGTGGCAATCATCGTAGGCCTTATATAAAGGGAATACCCGTCTTTTTGGGGTATCCAGTCCCGGTTTTCCCATGTCGTTTCCATCAGGATCCGCATAAAAAATTCCTCATCTATAACAGGCATGCACATCCTTTCGGCGGACTTGTTAAAACGATCCACGTTCATTTCGGGCCTGAAAAGGACTATTCTTCCGTCCTCCCACTTGTATGCCTTCTGACCTTCGAATATCTCCTGCGCGTAATGAAACACCAGCGAGGCCGGAGACAGGACAAAAGGTTCAAAATCCCTGATCGCGGCGTCATGCCAGCCCAGTCCCTCGTTATATTTCATTACAAACATTTTATCCGCAAACTGCGATCCAAAAGCCCCTATTGACGCAACATCAATGGAAGTTCCCCTGGAAGTATATGTCCTGTTTATCTGCATATATTAATCCCAGCCTCCCTGTATTCCGGTTTTAAACATGAATCCTACTCTCATCATAACATCAAATATATCGCCAAGTACAGGGCTTACGGCAGCACTACCCTTGTCGAACACCGGATGATACCTCATAAGCACGCCTATCATCAGTGAGCTTCCAAGTTCAACATCAAGCCCGGTACCGACATTAAAGCCAAAGCCCGCTGCCGTTCCCTCAACACCACCCAGGTCAGCTGCAGCCCTGTAAAAACCCACACCGGCACAGATAAAAGGGAATAACTGATCAAATTCCATTCCGAACCTCAGGGCCATAGTACCGTAAAAATGTCCGAGTGAATTTCCCAGTCCTTTATGGGACGCGTAATTAATATTAATATCAAGATCAAAAAAATCAGACGGTGAAAAAAGAACAAATCCCCCAAATCCGAGTGCGCTTCTGCCGTAAACATCGGCAGGGCTTCCAAGCAGGGCATTCTCGCCCATTGAAACACCGACTGAAAGATCACCCTCGTCGCTGGCATATACATTACCGGACATGGTTACAAAAACCGCGATAACAACCAAAAATAATTTATTCATCTGACATCCTCCTTTTTTCTTCCTCATATTTTTTCAGCCTTTCTTCCAATTCCATAACCTTTTGACGCAAAGATAGCAATTCTCTTTCTGTAATAATCTTATCCCGGCTTGAATTATGCTTGATCTTTTCAATCGTGGTCCGGAAATGGCTCTCCATTCTTTCCCCAAAATCTTCGAACTTGGCGGGTTTATTGGTTTTTTTAAGAGATCCCTTGATTTCGGACCAAAAAGACTTATTGTTGTCAACCAATTGACTGAACCATTTTTCCGCCTCAACAATGCCGGACTTCACGGAATTTCTTGAAGTAATGACAAAATCGGACAAAGTACCTGTTTTTATTATGGATTCCAGGACACTGGAGCTTGTTTTATGCCTGTTCTTTTTTTCAGCCTCAAGAACAATCTGCGCGAGCGTTGTGTTTGTTATGTCCTCACCGCTCTTGTTATCAATTATCTTCACGGATATTCCGTTCCTTATATGATTCGCGACTTCTTCAATGGTTACATAACGGCTGAGTTCCGTATCGTATAACTTCCTGTTTCCGTAACGCTTTATTATCCTATTATTACCGTCGCTGTTTTGCGTCATAAAGGCTCACCATTACTTGTAAAGCAATGAAATTATTTTTTTAACAACAAAAACGATTTCATTCGAAAATATAATTACCAGCAGAATTGTCAGCAAAACAATCTCAGCCCTTCCGGGTAGTATCTCAGAAAATCCCATAACCTAGTATTATTTTTTAGCCGCTACGATGTCAAGCACATACTCATGACCGGTTTAAAAGCGGATTAATATAAAGAATTCCGAAAATCTGCCGATAAAGAAAACAAGACAATATTTTTGGAGTTTGTCATGCCGGCAGTAACCCGTTCGTATTTCTCAATAATCCAGTCTGTTCTTATAATGTTTCTTTACAGTTCGGCGTGCAGGTCAGCGGAAGACGACAAATTTGAAGGATACCAGGCATACTATCACTTCGCGCTCGGTGAAAAATACAGCCTTGACGATAATATTGATCAGGCCATAGAAGAATACAAGCTCGCTCTCACCTACACCGGGGATTCCGATGAAATAGAAACAAAACTCGGCGAAGCCTATCTTAAAAAGGGTATGGACACTGTCGGACTTAAACATATAAAAAACGTGATAGAAAGGGACAAAAACAACATATCCGCCAGGATCATATACGCAGAAACACTGATCTCCCAAAAGGAATACGGTCCCGCCATAAAAACCTGCGATGAAATCCTTGCTATCGAGCCTTTTAACAGGGCAGCCACTCATTACAAGGGGATCCTGCTGGTTGAAAAGGGCCAGAAGAAAGAGGCAATAAAACTCCTTAATGATTACGCGGCCAAAAATCCGGACGACGAACTGACCAACTATTATCTCGCGACAATATATCATGACGATTCGCAAAAGGAAAACGCGGAGATACTCTATAAAAAAGCACTGTCAATATCTCCCACGTACGAACCTGCCATACTGGGGTTGATTTCGCTGTATGAAGAGATGGGAAATAACGAGAAAGTGCTCGGAAAGCTGGAAGAGCTTATGCTGATAAACCCTTACAATACCAGTATAGCTAAAAAAATCGTAAGGATGAGCACTGAAATAGCAACCGACAGTAAAGATACTAACAGCGAAAAAGAGCTGGAATATTACAAAAAGGCGCTGAGGTACCTTTCCGTAATAGAAGAAAACGAACCCGATAATGTAAACGCACGTTTAAAAACAGCCCTCATACATATAGAACTCGGTAAGTACGATATCGCGGTAACAAAACTCAAGGAGATATTGAAAGCCGTTCCGGATTCGGCAAAAACGAGGTATTACCTCGCGGCTGTTTACGAAGAGATCAAGGAATACAACAAGGCCATAGAACAGTTTATGAAAATTGACAGCGATTCATCTCTGTTTGTAGAATCAAGACTGCATGTCGCGTATCTTTATAAAATGCAGGATAACTACGGGGACGCAGTCAAAATTACCGAAAACGCCATAGTAAAAAGTCCTGACAGCCCCAAACTTTATGATTTTTGCGCGTCACTGTACGAAAGCCGTAACAATAATAAAAAAGCCATTGAGATACTGGAATCTGCAGCAAAGCTTTTTCCGGACAACGAAAGACTGCTTTACTACCTGGGCTCGCTTTACGACAAGGAAAAAGACGTCAACAAGGCACTTGCCGTTATGGAAAAGATCATCACGATAAACCCGGACAATCCGAACGCTTTAAATTACATAGGATATATATACGCGGAAAAAAACATCAAACTCGACGAAGCCGAAAAGCTGGTTGAAAGGGCAATGACCTTGTTACCCGGAGATCCTTATATAACGGACAGTCTTGGCTGGGTATATTACAAAAAGGGTGACATAGATAAAGCCGTAAAACAGATGGAAAAAGCAGTGTCACTCATGAGAAAGAAAGGCTCTTTTGAACCCGTAATAATGGAGCATCTTGCCAGGGTATACGATTCGATGGGGCTTCACAATAAAGTCAGGGACACATACAAGGAACTGTTGAGTTCGGACATTACAGGTGATAAGAGAAAGCAGATACAATCTTTGCTGGATGGAATGAATGAGACTCCTGAAAGGTTACCTGCAAGCGTTAAGCAGGACAAATAACCCCGCGCCTTACCTTATTTGCATAGTACTTTTATGCTCATGCGCCCACAGGCCCCAAACCGCGGAAATTCAATGCGGCGGCAGGATCATAAAACAAAAACTGAAGATCAAAATTTACGACAGGGAAAAAACAAACAGGTTAACGGTTTATACTCAAATAAGCAGGGAAAACAGGATAGCGGTATTTAACGGGATCGGCTCTTTTAACCGCCATGTTTTCAAACTCGAAATATCCGGTAATACTTTCAACTTTGAAGAATATATAGACAATACTCATAGCAGTGGCAATCTTTCCGAGTTCAAAATGCTGCCCGTAAACAGCGAACTGATATTTAAAAAACTGGACATATCGCAAAAACAGCCGATTGAAATCGTATCAAAAAACGGCAGCCTGAGGGCTTTAATAACAGTCCTGGAACAGACAATAGAATAAAGTTTTACTTTTTTTTTGTTCATATTCATTATACTTTTTAATATATCCGTTGGTTAAGGAGGATCTAATGAGATTATCGGTAATAATTGCTGTTGTTCTGGGCGTTATCTGCTGGTTCTGGGGAGCTTCGATCGGAGGACACGGACATTCGGAAATAGCACCGCCGGTTTACAGCGTGCTGCCTTTTATAGGGATCCTTTTAAGCATAGCTGTAATACCGCTTATCAACGGCCACTGGTGGCATCATAACTTTCCCAGGGTATCGCTTGTAATCGGTCTTCCCATGGCTGTATGGGCCTTGGCAATAAACTGGCACTGGCTGTACCATACCGGTATCGAATACGTGGCTTTTATTGTTTTACTCGGCTCTCTCTTTACAATCAGCGGGGGAATTTTGATAAGGGGGACCATCGTCGGTTCAACCCTTGTAAACTGCGTCTTTCTCGCCATAGGTACGGTACTGGCGAGTTTTATAGGGACCACAGGCGCGGCAATGCTGCTTATAAGACCCCTGATCAGGGCCAACAGGTTCAGGAATAACAAAACACACATTATAATATTCTTTATATTCCTTGTGGCAAATATAGGCGGCAGCCTTACGCCGCTGGGAGACCCTCCCCTGTTTCTCGGCTTTTTACAGGGAGTGGATTTTTTCTGGACATTCAAGCTGACGCCTGTGTGGGCTTTTACCTCGGTGCTGCTTATTGTTCTTTTTGCGATAATTGATTCCATATTCATGAAAAAGGAAACGAAACCTTCACGGGACAACGCTAAAGAACCGCTGGGCATTTCAGGCAGTATTAACTTTGTTTTTCT
>JAFGOL010000190.1 GCA_016926495.1 Oligoflexia bacterium | reverse complement strand
TAAGGCAACATGCGGTAATTTCCAAAGTGCGTGCTGCCGGCGCCGTTGAAATGATATTCGGCAAAGAAATACAGATTACCGGTAAAACTGTAATCAAACCCAGCGGAAATCCTGAAATAATTGTTGTCACTGTTATATCTTTTTAAAATCCCTGAAAAAACGTATGCTGTTTCAAGCCATATCCCCGCGTCCAGTAAGGAACCTGCCACATCCAGGCCAAGCATCATATTGTCCATGAATCCCGCAAGAATTACCGACCAATCCGTGTCCCATTTGTTAAATTTAACCTTAATATACAAAGCGCTGAGAGACTCTTCAAATTTTTCGCCTATAACATATCCCGAATCGATTTCTCCCAATTGTCCCAGGGGTATTGTTAACCTGACGGCATCTACGCCGGTACGCTCTTCCTTGTTCAGTTCCTGGTATGAAAACGGAGTAAATATATCGGTCGGGTTGATAACCCTTGCCGAGCCTAAAGCTACAGGCTGTCTGCCCACGCCCAAATCAAGACTGCCAGCCCTGTAAACAAAATTCATTCTGTCCAGGTTCTGCATTATTACAAAGCCGCTGCCTGAGTATGCGTGCAGGGGATAAAGCTGGTTATTAAAATCCACGCACCTGTAAGGCGAAGCCGCGCCAAAACCCTGTGAATCGGAAATATACGACGGTGATACGGCATACGCGGCATTAAGGGCAAAATCATTTGCAGGCTCCCAGAACAGGCGCGCCCTGGCGGTATTAATGTTGGCTATGGTGAAGTCAGGCGTCTCCGGATAATTATTGAAAAGAAAAAAACTTTTCAGGTACCCGTTAAAACTTACCGACGCGGATACCGGAAAGGAAAATAACAGAAATAAAATTACCGTACTAACCGCGAACTTCATCCTTCTCTATCCTGCCGTCTTTTAAAACAATCAGCCTTCTGGAAACGTCCATAATGTTCCTGTCATGCGTGGAAAAGATAAAAGTCATGTTTTTCTTTTTATTTAGTTTTTTCATCATGTCGAGCAGGGCCGCACCTGTGGCGGAATCCAGGTTCGCGGTCGGTTCGTCCGCGAGTATTATGCCCGGAGACGTAACTATTGCCCTTGCGACTGCCACCCTTTGCTGTTGCCCGCCCGAAAGTTGAAAGGGCATCCGGTTTTCCATGCCTTCAAGCCCTACTTCACTCAGAATTGCGGCCACCCTCTCCGACCTTTCTTTCCTGGGGATTCCCTGTAACAACATAACATATTCGATGTTTTCCGTGACTGAAAGTACAGGTATCAGGTTGAAAGACTGGAAAACAAAGCCGATGTTATCTCGCCTGAAGTCAGACAGCTTTGTACCGCTTATGTCGTTGATCCTGCTGCCAGATATGTACGCGTCACCTGACGTGGGATGGTCAAGCCCGCTTATAATGTTCAGAAAGGTGGATTTTCCGGAGCCGGAAGGTCCGGCGATAGCTGTAAATTCACCTTCGTTGATACATACGGAAACATCCCTGAGGGCAGCTACCTCTATTTCTCCGGTCCTGTATATTTTTGTTACTTTTTCCGTTCGTATTATTTCCTTCATAAAATTTCTCCGTATTTTACATCGTTTTTCTTATAGCTTTGGCAGGTCCAAGTTTTGAAGCGTAAATCGCGGGGTATAGGCTTACAATTAAAGTAAAAACAATCATGATCATGGGAAAAATAACATATGACCACGGTTTAAAAACCGGATAAATCAGGTTTTGAACGGTCACCCCGCCGAACTCAAGACCTATATAATTTATGCCAATAATGGAAAAAATATAATGATGCAGAAGCGCCAGAACAATTCCGAAAACCGCGCTGACTATTGAAAGCCAGAAGGACTCGTACAGGACGAGTTTAACTATATCGAGTGACCGTGTCCCGATGGCTTTTAAAACACCGAATTCAAAAATTCTTTCATATAAGGACATGAACAGGGTATTGATTATTCCTATCGCCACTATCGCGAAAAGAATTACCGCGGTAATATATATGGAAAAGTCAGTCATTTTGATCATGGATTCCACTTCCGGGAAAATTTTATTCCAGCCTTCCGCCTTGTTGCCGTTAACGGAGTATCTTTCCCAAAAGAAAAAATCGGGGCGGGATGCCTTATCGATATCGTCAAATACTATTGAAATTTCGTGTATATTATCACCTATATTCAGCATTTTCTGTGCTCTCGTCATGTTTATAAACGCGAAACCCGAGTCCATCTCCTCTGTTCTAAGATCAAATATGCCGCCGATCCTGAACATGTCCTGCGACAATTCACCGGTTTTCGACTGTGCTACCGTGACAACAACTTTTTCACCCACACCGGCTTCGAGTGTTTTGGCAAGTTTTTTTCCTATCAATATTGTTCCGTTATCATTGTCCGGAAGAAAGGCCCCCCTTATTATGGATTTTTCGACTTTTGACACATGTTTTTCCTTTTCAGGCTCTATTCCGAATAACATTACAGAACCGATGTCCCTTGGCGAAGTAATAATTCCCAAAGAAATAACCCTTGGGGCGAAATTTACGACGTCTTTTTCCCTGCCCAGATTTTCAAGCAGGTTCTTGCTGTTATTTATTGTAAGGTCAACATTATAAGTATCGGTAAAATCCTCCCTGTGGATCTGGGCGTGTCCGGATATTGTGGATGTTGCCGTTTCTATCATATCAACGATCCATCCCAGGGCAAATGCTTCGAAAAATATAAGCGTTGTCAGCCCGAAACCGACCGCCAACGACGATATCACCGTTCTTCTTTTATTTCTCAGAATATTTCTCCATGCCAGTTTAAATAACATTCAGCTTGCCCTCATGGCTTTAACGGGTTGTACCAAAGCGGCCATAGCCGCAGGAATAATACTTACAAAAAACGCGGTACCGGTTACAAGTAAAGAAGGGACCCAGAAAGATCTGAATGTTATAATGCCATGCATGGTGGTTATCTCAATATTGCCGATGCTGACGGGCTCGGGGTAATCTATTCCGTAAATGGTAAATACGGTATTCACCGCCAGGCTCAGCAGGCATGATAAGATTACGGCAAGAACTGAAAGGGTTAACATTTCCTGTACTATTAACCTGAAAATCTGGAACGGGGTTGTACCCAGAGCCTTGAGTATTCCGAATTCCCGCTTTCTTTCCAGTATAGTCATTAAAACCGTATTAAGAACACCGAGACCTACAATTACGGCTAAAATGGTAACTGTAATCCAGATCCCCTCTTTATCAGCCGTCATTGCGTCGTAAAAGGATTTCTGTACTACTTCCCAGGGCTCCACGTCTATTTCATCGTTATTAACCAGTGTCCTTAATTTTTCAGCAACGGCTTCGGAAGCCGAATAATGAGTCAGGTTAATGGCTGTTTCGTGGTAACGCCCGTACAGGGCCAGAAAATCCTGCGCGGTCTTAATATGCATGTAACAGTTAAGGCTGTTCGGGGAATTTATGCCTCCTTTAAGAATTCCTGAAACCCTGAAAATTTCATTCGCAATAGAACCGTCTGCTCCCTGGGCTATAAGCACGATTTCCCCGCCTACACCGGCATCAAGAATTTTCGCAAGCCTTTCGCCTATTATAACATTCCCGGAAGGAATTTCCGGCAAATAAGTGCCGGACTTCAGCGTGTCGGAAAGCGATGTCGTTTTGGCTTCATTAAGCGGTTGAATGCCTATAATACTCGCGGCTGACGTTTTTTTATCCCTGAACGCCAGGGAAGGTGAGAATACCCTTTTTGTCCAGTTTTCGATTTCGGGAATATCCGTGAAACCGGATTCAATGTTGTCACTTTCATTCAAGGTACTGTAGATGGACCTTTTGTCAAGATATCCTCTTTTATGTATCTGAACATGTCCGCTGTACGCCTTTGTGAATTTCTGAATGGCCGTTTCGTACGTTCCGTCCATAATGGAAAAAGAAAAAGACAGCAGCACGAAACCGCCCGTCATTGTAAGGGCGGTCAGGAGCGAACGCCTCCGTTGCCTGAACACATTTCTGAAAGCTATTTTATTTATAGACATAAGCGACAACACCGTTAAATTTTTTTCCGGAGATTCCTGAGGGAGAAAACAGACTCAGGAACTTTGCCGTTAAACACGGCATCAATATACCTGATTGTCGTTTTTTTATCTTTCCTGCCTGCCGGAACTACTTCCATTAAGACCGGGAGTTTTTTTCCGCCCAGGTTTTTTATTTCGCTGAATGTTATAATTCTGATCTTGCGGTCTTTTTCGTCAAAAAACTCCTGTCTGACGGGGATATATGTATCCCTGGCGACTACATTTATTATCTTTCCCCAGACGCTTACCGTTTCTTTTCTGGGCTTTAACTCTATATAATAGTTTTTTTCGTCCTTTGTGTCAGGATTGATCAATTTTGAGTCGTAATCATCAATAAACGTGCTCTCCTTTACCAAATCATCATTGGTGAAGTCGGAGCCCATCCATGAACCCATCATCATGGATGGAGGTATTTTCATAACCTTGTCGATTTTCGGGAAAAAATTCCACATTTCGTTTTTTATACGGAGAGTGGATATTCCCCTGTCCTTTTTAGGTTCAAGTATACGTATCATTGTCCTGTCCATACCGATTGTCCACGTATCCATTAAAAGAGTTCTGCGCCAGTTGGGATTAACTATGGTCATTTCAATTTTGGCATAACAACTGTCAGCCCTGTACAGCCTGTCCGACTCTTTTAATATTTTTTCAACATTGGGGGGCGATTCGCCGAAAAGAAGGTTGCTGCCCAGTGTTATGAAAAAAATACTGTTCAGGATATACCGCGTAATTAACATCTTTCCTCCAAAAGTATTAGACACTAAAATAAAATTGCTATAATCTAAACTACAAAATTTATGGAGTTTTTTATTTATGAATAATATTAAAAATACTAGAGGTAATGCTAAAAATCAAGAGAACGACTGGACTAATATTTTTTTGAAAAAACTGTTAATAACTCTTTCAATGATATCTCTGGTCGTACCCCTGTTATACTATCTGTTTGGTGATGTAAGTCTTGACTATTATATTTATTTCGCGGTATTGGGGATCGCACTGATAGCCGGAGCTGTTTGGCTTAATTCCTCAAAATGTATCCACATGTGCGGGACCTTTCTTATTTACTCTGGAGCCGTAATAATTCTGTTCGCATCGCTGAAGTCCGGCGGTATATATTCTCATCTTTTGCCATGGCTGCTTGTGGTAGCCCTGCTTTCGGTCTTCCTGTATACCAGGAGTACTCCGATCGTTATTGCGGTCGCTTTTCTTGCCGTTGTCACCCTGCTGACCGGTTATCTTAATCGTGCCGGCCTGGTCAGCAGCAATATTTTTCCCGTCTATATACGTACCATATCCATACTTTTGCAAATATTTTTTGTCACATTGTTCGCGTGGCTGTTCAAAAAGGAAAGAGAGAGGAATGTGTTAAAGATCAGGGAACAGCAAAACGAGCTTGCGGAAACATCCAAATTACGGGCTGTTTCAGAAATGTCCAAGGGCCTTGCCCACGAAATCAATAATCCGCTGACCCAGATCAGGGGATACCTTGACCTGATAAATGAAGAACTTGAAACCAGCAAAGACACAAACAACCTGAAGGAGCATATTGAGGAAATATCGCTGGGAGCCAATAAAATAGCTTCAATAATTTCCAAAACCCAGGAATTCACAAAAAATATCAATTTTGAAAACAAAATACTTACAAAAGTCAGCCTGCTCATTGAACAGGCAAGAATTCTGCTTAAGGCTAAGATCGAAAGGCATAAACCCGTTATAGAGTATGCCGATAATGATATGGAAATATCATGTGTACCTTCGTTAACCATTCACGCGCTTACCAATGTCCTGGCAAACGCCATAGATTTTGTATATAAAGACGGAAAATCCAAAATAAGAATTTATGTGGAAAAGACAGATAATACAGTCAATATCGTTGTTGAAGATAACGGACAGGAAATACCGTCTGAGATAATGCCCAAGATTTTCGAACCCTTTTTCACCACAAAAACAATGGGCAAGGGTATAGGCCTCGGACTCTCCATGGTCTACAACATTATGCAGCAGCAGGAGGGAAGTGTTTCCTGCGTAAGCAGCTCCGCGAGCACAAAGTTTATACTTTCATTTCCGTTATAGGACAGGACTATCTTTTCCAGAATCGCGGCGTAAGTATTACAAAAACCGTATACAGTTCCAGCCTGCCTATAAGCATCGCGAAACTCAGTATCCACTTCAGGTAATCGGGAAAAAACGCGTAGTTTTGAGAGGGCCCTATCCTGCCGAACCCGGGACCTATATTGCCGACGGTTACCAGGGCTGTCGTCAGGGAGGAAGACAGATTTTCGACGGCGCCCGAGGCTGCGACGATCAGGGTAACCATGATAATTACAAGGATATACAGGAAGAAAAAACCCGAGACGGAATACATTATGTCTTTCTTTATGGTGTTTCCGTTCAGTTTAAGATTAAAAACGCCTCTGGGGTGTATAAGGTATCTCATCTCATTCAGCCCCTGCTTGAATAGCAGGACGATCCTCATTACCTTTATGCCGCCGCCGGTTGAGCCGGAACATCCTCCTACAAACATTAACGCGAACAGTATGGACTTGGCCGCGAAAGGCCATTGATCGAAGTCCGCGGTGGCGTAGCCCGTCGTAGTAAGTATGGACGCGGCCTGAAATCCCGCATACCTGATGTTCTGCCAGAGGTTGTCGTAAGTTCCGTTAATGAATACGGCAATTAATGCCGTGGAAATAATAAAAATCGTTAAATAAACTTTGATCTCCGTGTCTTTCCATACATCGGATATTTTTCCCGTTATTATTCTGAAATGCATCACAAAATTAATACCGGCCAGTATCATGAAGGTTGTAATAACAAGATCAATATACGGAGAATTGTAAAAACCCACGCTTGAATTTTTGGGAGAAAATCCGCCAGTAGCCAGGGTACCGAATGTGTGCGTGAGGGAATCAAACAGGCTCATGCCTCCGGCCATAAGAAGCAGGGTTTCCGCTACGGTAAGACCTATGTAAATGAACCATAGTATCTTTGCCGTTTCGGTTATTCTTGGTGTGATTTTGTCAACGGTCGGACCCGGAGCTTCCGCTTTTATCAGTTGCAATCCGCCTATTACCAGAAGCGGAAGTATCGCAACGGTAAATACTACTATCCCCATGCCTCCGAGCCAGTGAGTCAGTGAGCGCCAGAACAACAATGATCTGGGAAGGCTTTCTATATCGACGAGTATAGAGGCTCCCGTGGTCGTAAGGCCGGATATGGTCTCAAAAAAAGCGTTTGTAAAGGACGGTATGGCGCCTGAAAGGTAGAAAGGCATGGCGCCCAGAAAAGACGCGAATATCCAGCTGAAGGTAACCAGCATAAATCCGCTTCTCGCGGGTAAAAAATCGATCTCGTTCTTTCTGGTCATAAGCAAAAGAATTACCGAAAGAAACAGGGTTATCAAAATGGGAATGATAAAGCCGTAAAATTCACTAATTTCACCGTTGTAGACTGCAATGGCCGAAGGTATGAACATGAAGAAAGATATAATTATCATTAATATTGAGATTAATTTTACAACAACAAGAATATGCCGGGCATTCATAACAGTTAATTAAAAAGCTCCTCAATCCTGGTGATTGAACCTTTTTCAGCAATAGTAATTACGGTGTCGCCGCTGTTTATTACGAAATTTCCGTCCGGTATATAGCTTTTGCTGTTTCTGGAAACCGTGAGTACAAGTGAATTATCAGGCATTTTAATTTCCTTCAGGGATTTTCCCTCCACGCTGCTGTCAGGATCAATGGAATATTCGATGACCTCGGCCTTGCCGTTCAGTATGCTGTGTATGGTCCTGATATTGCCCTTTCTTATGTATTTAAGTATGCTTTCGACGGCGCTGTTTTTGGGGCTCACGGTCGCGTCAATCCCGAGAGTGGACGCCATGGACAGGTAGTTGCTTTTACCGGCGAGCGCGACCGAGCGTTTGATCCCCAGGGATTTCGCGTAGATGGCCGCAAGAATATTGAGTTCCTGGTTTGAGGTTGTTGTAATTATAAGATCATAATCAACAAGGTTCTCTTCCTTGAAAATGTTTTCTTCAGCTATATCGCTGTTTATGATCAATATTCCCGGCAGCTTTTCAGAGAGAATTTTGCACCGGTTATAGTCAAGCTCGACAATAGTAACGTTAAAATTTCTCTCGGCAAGGTATGAAGCAACCAGGTTGCCGACCCTGCCTCCTCCCACTATTACTATGTTGTGAAGCTCAAGCCTTGGCCTTCCGGCTTTCGCGAAGATCCTTTCAAGGTTATCCTTGGTTGCGACAATAAAAATGGTATCGTTTTCCTGTATTACGGAATTACCCGAAGGCACGACAAATTCCTCGTTTTTGAGTATTCCGGCAATCAGGAAATCCTCGTTGATATCTTCCTTTATGTTTTTCAATGTTTTATCCTTAAAAAAGGAATTTCCGCTTACGTGTATATTCCTTATCTGTACATTGGTGCTTTCAAATAAAAGGACATCGCTGACTGCTCCGTACTTTACGGTATTTACAATATTTTTGGCGGCTTCCTCTTCGGGATTTACAATGAAATTTATTCCCATGAACGGTTTTTGTATAAAACCGTTTGAGCAATAGTCGAGCTTTCTTACCCTTGCAATTATCTGTCGGACATTGAATTCACTGTGCACCAGGGCGCATGTGATCATATTTACCTCGTCCGAGTCGGTGACACAGACAAAAAAATCAGCCTTTGATGTCCCGGCTTTTTTCAGGACTTCGATATCGTTGCCCTCGTCGTTAATTACCAGGCAATCCAGGGAGTTGGATGCGTACCTTGCCCTGGCAGGGTCCTTTTCGATCAGGACCACGTCCTTGCTTTCATCAATGAGTTGCTTGGCGAGATGATACCCTACGGAACCTGCCCCAACTATTACGATTTTCATATTTTTTGGGTATACCCTGTACTAATCTACAGTCAACAGAATTTAACGTATTTTGTATTGTTAAGTACGCCGGATGGTTGTAATAAGCATTTGATGGATAGTAAGGATAACAAGGATCTCGCCTATTTTATGAGTAATCCCGGAAAGGGGCTCATAAAAATGACATTGCCCGTGCTGTCGGCCATGTTGATACAGAATATATATCATTTTGTGGATATTATTTATGTGAGCAGGATATCCACTCTTGCCATATCATCCCTGGCTTACAACTTCCCAGTTATCTTTTTGATATACGGTATCGCTTTCGGGTTAGGTTCCGGTTTGACCGCGCTTGTGGGCCGGAATATGGGGGCGGAGAACCATGCGGAAGTGGAAAATATTGCCAATCACGGTTTGCTGGTCGGTTTTGCCAGCGGACTTTTTTTTTCAATGGCCGGCCTTTTTTTCAGCGAACAAATCCTGTTGTCCATGGGGATTCCCCCGGAACTTTTAAAGGATGCCTCGGATTATTTTTTCATTATATCGTTCGGATTCGTCGTTACCTCACTGTCTATTATGTTCAGGTCTGTTTTTGTCGGAGAAGGCAATACAAAATTACCCATGATCATTCTGGGGGCCGGTGCTGTATTAAATATTATTTTAGACCCGGTTTTTATTTTCCTTTTGGATATGGGACTTAAGGGAGCCGCCCTGGCCACTGTTTTCAGCCAGCTTGCGGTTATTTCACTGTTTTGCCATTTTACGTTCCGTGCAAAAGCGCTTTATGTCGCGCCTGATCCGGGAAAACTTAAAATTAAAAAAAATACGGTACTGAGTATACTCGGGATCGGCTTGCCTGCTTCAATGTCGATGATTGTCATGTCCATGGGGGCCGCCGTATTTAATTATATACTTGCGCATTATTCGTCGAAAGCGATTGCCGGTTTTCAGGTAGCCATGCAATTTGAACAGCTTTATCTTCTACCGGTGATATCCGTATCCATGTCGGTTGTGGCTCTTGCCGGAATGTTTTACGGGGCACGCAGAAAGGACCTGCTGCTAAGACTGTTTAAGTTGGGAGTTTTCCTTAATTGCTGCATAGGTCTGTTTTGCAGCTTGGTTTTTTACTTTGCCAGCCCGGAAATATTCCGTATTTTTACCGGTGATCCATATGTTATCGGAGTTGCCGATTCGTACATTAAGGTCTTGATTTTTGCCTATCCTTTCACATCCATGGGCATCACTTCAGGAAGATTTTTGCAGGGACTCGGCTCCAGCGTCCCGTTGATGCTTTTTACTTTTATGAGGGTCTTGTTTATCAGTGCCCCCCTGGCGTATATTTTTGCCGTAATATTATCAAAAGGCATGGAATGGATATGGTATTCGATGCTGTTTGCGTCAATATGCTCGTCACTTATGGCTTTATCGTGGCTGTTGATAAGGCTGTCGGGGATCAGGATGCAACCCCGGACTTCCTGAATTTTCATGATTTGACAATTTACCGATATTAAAATAGAAGAAGTGAAAAAGGAGGCGCAATGAAGAACCTGTTTATTATAGTATCAGTAATTTTATCCATTGGCAGCGCGAATGCAGAGATTTTCGGCACGGCCGGTACCCTGAGACCCGGAACATTCATGCTTGGCGTTGAGCCGGAATTTATGTTTGAGCCAACGGAGTTTGAAGCCAATTTTCATATCGGATACGGATTGATAAACAAGCTGGACTGGGATGTGAGATTTGCTTTCGGTACGCCCGAAGTGTATTTCGGCTCCGACCTCGAATACCAGTTTTTAAGGGACAGCCTGCTGGATTTTTCCGTGAGCGTGGGCGCGCATTACCAGGCGGAATTTTTTCTAGATATAACTCCGAACCTTTCGCACAGGTTCAGGCGTTTTGCCGTTTACACGGGACTGGATATGAACTGGATGCTTTCCGGGCAAAGTGTCCTGGGGCTTAACTGGTTTTTGGGTACGACAATTCCGATAAGGCGCAGGATAGATGTCGTTTTCGATTTCGGGATAAACGTTAAGGATTATTATCACTGGATATCAGGCGGTGTGGCAGCGTATTTTTAATTCATAAAATTATGGGGTATTACTGTGAACGACAATATGGATAATGAATTTTCAGGACTGGATTTGGAAGATATTAACAAGGCTTATAACCTGAGGATGCTTTTCCATTCTTCTTCAAATCCCGATGTCAAGTACAGCGGTTATATAGACACCATACTCGAAAACGGCGTTAGTTTGAAAGCTTCCGAGTCGTGTGCGGAAGGGCACAGGATCAGTTTCAGTATCTTTCACAATGACGTAAAACTTCTGGACGGAACGGGCATAATAGAGTCAATAGATCGGGAGTCAGATAAGATATTGAATATTGTCTGTGTATTCAGCCAGTTTAGCGAGCAGGACAAGGAAATATTGAGAAAAAAGGCAGAGAGCAACCAGCAGGAAATAAATTCTTTTCTTGATGATATAAGCTGAGGGGGCCCTTATGGACAATAAGGCCATTCTGGGTAAAGACCTGCTGGATAAATCAATCCTGATTTTAATACCCGGCAGAAAGTCGGCAAGTACCGTGGAGAGTATTCTTAAGGGCTGGGGTTTTACAACGGTCCATGTTGTTCATTCCATGATTGAAGCCATGAACAGGCTTCAGTCATACCCGGTGGAAATAGTGGCTTCCGAACTTGAAATAGGTAATTCGGACGCTTTCCAGCTTTTCAGGATAATGCACGATAACCATGATTTTGACCATGTGGGTACTATCGTCTTTTCCACGAATACCACGGAGAGTATTGTCGCAAATGCGGTTGAAAAAAATATTGACGCTGTTATATCAAGGCCGTTCACTGAACAGACCGTAGTCGAGTGTTTTGCCGAGGTGATAAAAAAAAGATTCCAGCCCTCGCCTTATGTCGCGTCCGTTGAAAAGGCCAAGGCGCTTATACTTAACAAAAATTACGGCGAGGCATCCGTTATTCTTGAAGAGGCCGTGACCCGGTATGAAAAGCCGGCGCTCGCCTGCTTTCTGCTTGGTGAAATAGCCATACATAAGGAGCAACTTTCCAGGGCCGAAGAATATTTTAAAAAAGGACTGGATTACAAGCCCAGGAACCTGAAGTGCCTTATCGGCATGGTTTTCTGCCTGAGAAGCGCCGGAAAACTGGAAGATGCGTATGAATACACCAAGACCCTTATTAAGATTTATCCGACAAACCAGAAAAGGCTCAAATTTGCCATTTCATTTTCCAGCGATAATAATTTACTGAAGGATTTGTATTTTTTTCTGGAAATTACAACCTTGGTGGAAAATCCGGAGAAGAGCCTGTCCGTGGTTATTACCAGGGAAAGCCTTCGGCATTTTAACGAGATGTACAAGGAAGACAAAAAAAAGGCCAACAACATGATCAATATTATGAGGCTGCATTCAAAGGATGATCTTAATTCAAGGATCAAACTAATGGAACTGCTGCTTGAGAATGATTTAATACTTCAGGCAAACAAGGAGCTTTCTTACTGCAGAAAAAATAACGCGGATACCGACAGGTTTAGATTTCTGGAAGCCGGGCTCCTTTACGAGCTCAAGCAGTATGTCGACTGCGTAAGGGCCGCCCAGGTCCTAAATGAAAGATCTTCAGGTTTTCCCGAGATCAACCTTATACTTTCAAAAGCTTATCTGGCCCTCGGTGATCTTGAGAAGGCAAAACAATATTCGGATATCGCCATAAGGGAAATTCCTTTTTCCTTTGAAGCCAAGATGCTTTTTGAAGATATAAACAAAAAAATGAAATAGAAAATACGGAGGTGGCAGCTTTGATTTACGGAGTTGGAATAGACATTATTGAAGTATCCCGTATAAAAAAGGAAGTTACCGACGATGACAGCAGGTTTGCAGAGCGTATTTATACAAAGGGCGAAATGGAATACTGTGAATCACAGCCGAGCAAGGCGCTTAATTACGCCGCGCGCTTTGCAGCCAAGGAGGCTTTTTTCAAGGCTATGGGAAGCGGCTGGAGCGGAGGTTATTCCTGGCAGGATATAGAGGTGGGAAGATATCCCGAGGGCCGTCCTTATATTATAACCCACGGGAAAGTGAAAAGTTTTTTAGAGAGCCATAAAATTACCGGTATTCATGTCTCCTTGTCTCACGTGGCGGATACGGCTACAGCCGTTGTTATTCTTGAAACAGGTTCGAGGTAGTTCTGCGTATGTTTTACCTTCTGATTGCGTCGGTAATATGGGCTTTTTCCTTTGGTCTTATAAAAGGACATCTGACCGGAATAGATCCGAATTTTGTTTCGTTTGTCAGGCTTTTAATTTCGTTTCTCATTTTTGTCCCGTTTCTGAAGTTAAAAGGGCTGAAAGCAAAATTTGTTTTACAGCTTCTTTTAACCGGCCTTGTCGAGTTCGGGCTTATGTATATAAGCTATATATATTCATACAGGTTTTTGCAGGCCCACG
>JAFGOL010000004.1 GCA_016926495.1 Oligoflexia bacterium | reverse complement strand
CTCAAAATCACCCTTAAAAGGCACTATCAGGATCGCGGCCCTGCCACTTCTACTTGGCTTACCGGCGAGAACTCCTTCAGCACCGAAGCTAAGAGCAAAAGCCGGATCTGCCGAAAGCTTGTCCCTGACCTCTGCCGAAAATTCGTCAGCTTTAATCCTCAGGGGGGCAAGCTCAACCCTTGCTGCCGGCAAAAGGTACCAGCTTCCCTTTACGCTTTTAAGCCCTGGCTGCAACGTAAGCCCCTTGCGCTGGCAGAAAACTAAATCAGGAAACATAAGCCCTGACAGTAATGTACAAAATATAATAAGTTTTTTCATCAAATCCTCCACCTTATTACCATCCGCCGGTTACACCAAAGGAAAAAATATGCAGCCTTGTGTGTTCATTCGCGTGTTTCATTAATTCCTGATAATCCCTGTATTCCTGTGATGATTTATAAGCGTCATCATCGGCATAATCATCTCTGTCAGGCTTGTTAAAAAAATCATACCCTGCTTCAGGTATTATTTTGAGCCTGTTGTTTGGCAGGGTGTATTTTAAATATATTTTCATGTTCATAAATTTAACAAAAGGCATTCTCATGAGCAAGGCAAGGTCCCAGTAATTATTAACCTGTGACGCGCTTGCAAGCTCGTACCTTGTGGCTTCCTTTTTTGATATTATCGGCTGGGCGCTCTGCCAAAGCACACCAATCCCTGATTTAACAATAAATCTTTTTGCTATCAGGAACTCTATTTCTCCGTTAGCCCCTACAAGAGGAACCATGAGTGAATAAGGCATGGTCATCCTTAGTTCCTTCTCTCCGTCTTCCTTTCTTTGCTCGTCTATTGCCCTGCTGAACCTGTCCACAACCTGGCTTTTTGTGTAGCCACCAAGCATAAATGGCACATTAATCCTGAACCCGACTTCAAAATTACCGTTGTCTTCTGTAATATCTATCGGCCTTTCCAGCGATAATCTGACTAATTTAAGACCCGCACTCTGACCCATTTTAAGATTATCAATCACGAAACCGCCTGCGGCGCCAAGGGTTATATTTAAAGTATCCCTAATCCACTTAATGGCAACAGCTTCAGCACTAATGTTTTCAGGCACAGCTCCCTTGTGATTGTTTGTGTTAACCCTTAATACAACATCAAACGGGATAAAGCTAATCTCCCGTTCAGGGCCTTCAAGCTCGGAAGGAGTCCACATTGAAGAGGCAAGTTTCAGCGAAAGGTCAAAATCAGTACCTTCTTTTGAGAAACTGCTTTTTTTGCTCTGTCCCCTTACTTCAAAACCCACGCTGGTTTTAAAATGTTTTAAAATACTGATACCTTTCAATTCAAAATCATGATCTTCATCTATTATAAGGCCGTCATACCATAAATACTCCATGCTTAACCTGAACCTTTTTCTCCTTGAAATTTTCTTTTTGTTTTTATCAACAAAATCAGTAATTGCCTGATCTGCAAAAAGGTTATGAACCATATCCTCTGTATCAATAACAATACATTTTTGGGCTTTCTGTACTCTTACGTTTTTATACTCGTCATACGGAAAATCACAGCCGGAAAGCCCATTATTTTTAAGCGCAGTATTCCATACTTCTTTTGCGCCTTTAGCTAGCTTGTCCTTTTTACTGTAATATGCGTCAATAAAAAGCTCTTCTTCTTCGCTAAGCGGCCTTACCTGAACCACATCAACATCAGCCGCGGACTGTGCGGCAACTTCCGCAGTTGCTGCGTCAGCGGCATCCTTAGCCTTAGCCTCGGCCTGGGCAGCTTCAGCCTCTGCTTTTTGCCTTTCGTTAACAAATCCGACTATCACCTGGTCCTGAAAATACGGCAGCACATCCTCTTCTGTTTTGAATTCTTCTTTACAGTCCTTCTCAGTCTGTTCAACAAAGGTATAGGTGTCTCCGTCTTTTTTGTACGGGAACAGGCATTTATCCACTAACTTATAATCCACGCCTGCCATTGTAAGTACGTCTCTCCACTGTTCAAAAGCCTGATTCCTTATTGCAGCATCGGCGGAATTAATATAATCTATGAAAGCCTTGTCAGCCGGAGTAAGCAGTGATTCCCGGGTCCCGGACTGTTTCCCTTCCGCTAATGACATCTCATCATCCTGACCGAATATTGGCATTGATACTAAATTCATTAATACCAAGCCTGTAACTATTCTGAATTTATACATATTAAAGCACCTCACTATGAAGGGATCGTAAAAATACAAAAATCCTCTGGGGGATTATTGTGCAATTTCCATTCCAAATCTCCGGCAAATTTATTTATTCACCTAACAGCTTGTTTTCATTGAAATAATTTTTAGACGGAGCAAAAGTTTTTAAATAATTGACTGAATAAAAAGTAAATGAACTGTAAAAAGAATAGACAATGACAGGATACTATTCAGGATACATCATCCGGCATCCATCATATCGATCCTGCTGTCAAACCGTTGCAGCAACCTCGACCTGATCTTTTTGTTCGGAGTGCTTAAAAGCTCCGGGTCTTTTTCCACCAGCCTCACGGCCTCGTTCCTTGCCAATATAAGCGTATCCATGTCCCTGAGGAGATTTCCTATCCTGAATCCCGGAAGCCCGTGCTGTCTTGTACCCAGGAATTCGCCGGGTCCCCTTATTGCAAGGTCCTGCTCGGCGATCTTAAAACCGTCGTCGGTACTTACCATGATCTGCAGCCTCTTGTACGCCTGTTCGCTTATACGGTTGCCTGCCATGAGTATGCAGCAGCTACGCTCGTCACCCCTGCCTATACGGCCTCTTAGCTGGTGAAGCTGCGAAAGGCCGAACCTTTCAGGGTGTTCAATAAACATTACGGTGGCATTAGGCACGTCAATACCGACTTCAACAACGGTTGTGGAGACAAGTATATGCCCCCTTCCCTCTTTAAACTCCTGCATGACGGCGTCTTTTTCCTCCTGCCTCATCCTGCCGTGCATCAGGAGGACGTTGTATCCCTTGAATTCCTCGGATAATTTACGGGCCGCCGCCTTTGCGTCCTTTAAAAGAAGCTTTTCGCTTTCCTCAACGAGGGGGTAAATAAAATACGCCTGCCTGCCCTTTTTAAGCTCCTCCCTGATAAAATCATACACGATACCGCGTTTGCCGTCGTAAACGAATTTTGTAATAACAGGTTTTCTGCCCTTCGGCTTTTCATCTATAATGGAAATATCAAGATCGCCGTACACGGTCATTGCCAGCGTACGGGGTATGGGCGTAGCGGTCATGACAAGCATGTCAGGCATGCCCTTGCTGACAAGACTCAGCCTCTGCTCAACACCGAACCTGTGCTGTTCATCCACTATAACAAGGCCCAGATTGGCAAAACCCACGTCTTCCTGTATCAATGCCTGCGTGCCGATTACAAAATGCACCTTGCCGGATTCTATATCCTGCTTTATCCTTGTCTTGTTTTTTTTCGTGATCGAACTTATCAGGAGTTCCGCGTTGAAATATCCGTCAAACAATTTCTTAAAATTGGAATAATGCTGTTCAGCCAGAATTTCCGTCGGCGCCATCATTGCCGCCTGGTAACCGTTCAATATGGCAATGGCAGCCGCGTAAAAAGCAACCACCGTCTTGCCCGAACCCACGTCTCCCTGTATGAGCCTGTTCATGGGCTCCGGGGTTTGCATGTCGTTAAGTATCTCGGAAATAACCTTCATCTGCGAGTTTGTAAGCTTAAAGGGCAGCTTTGATTCAATAAAGTCCAGCCATACGTCATTGAGTTGAAAAGCTATACCGTCGCGTTTTTTTATACCTTTCCTCCGCAGTACAAGCGCGAGTTCAATTATAAAAAACTCGTCGAAAATAAGCCTTTTCTGCCATCTGCTCCTGAAAGCCCTGAGTTGATCTACGTCCGCATCGTTGTCCGGGAAATGGACCTTTTTTATACTCTCCCCAAGAGAAGGCAGTTTGAGTCTTTCCGCCAGTTCCGGCGGTATGTAATCCGTGACTTCAGCCGAATAGTTGTTTACAACATTGAAAAGTATGCGGCGTATCAGTTTCTGTGTAAGCCCTTCAGTTTCGGAATATATGGGGACTATACGGCCAAAGTGGATCTTGTCCTCTGTCATTTCGTCTTCCACTATTTCCATATCCGGATGGTGTATCTCGAGCCTTCCGCCATACAGGCTGGTTGTACCGGAAACAAATACTTTTGTTCCGGGCTTAAACATCCTTTTCATGTATTTTTCATTAAAATTAAACCACTTGCAGGAAATTCTTCCTGTATTATCCCCCACGGTTATTACAAGGATTTTTTTCCTGCCCTTCCTGACGCTAACATAGTCTATATCTATTATGTGTCCAGAAAAAAGCGCGTATTCCATGGG
>JAFGOL010000189.1 GCA_016926495.1 Oligoflexia bacterium | reverse complement strand
TTCGTCTATTTCCTTTGAAAGATATTCCTTAATGGTGTCATTATCGAACAGGACATGAAAACCGGATTTAGATTGGTTGAAGATGTAATCAATTTCATCCATTTGAGTTTGATTAACGTATACCACTTTGAAGATCCCCCCTTCTTAATTTAGTCTTACGTTGGTTAGACACGATTAAAAACAGAAAAGTAAAAAAACGAATAATTACGCGACATTATTTTGTCATATAAAATTTTGTAAAAATTACTTAAGTATTTTTTACAAACGACCGAAACCATTTTTGTTAAAAGAAAAAACTCATCGGACAAGGAGTCCAACAAATTTTTCAGGGAGGAGGTATCTATGGTAAAAGGAGGATGAAGTTATGGGTTTAAGGATTAACACTAATGTAGCTTCGATCAATGCACAAAGAAATTTGGAGCAGACGTCACAAGCACAGGCAAAAAGTCTTGAACAGCTTTCTTCAGGTTCAAGGATCAACAAGGCGGCAGACGATGCGGCCGGTCTCGCAGTCAGCGAAAAGTTAAAAGCACAAATCAGGTCCCTTGGTCAGGCAACAAGAAACGCCAACGACGGTATCAGTTTGATACAGGTCGCAGAAGGCGGTTTGAACGAAATCAGCAACATTCTTATCAGGTTAAGGGAACTTTCAATTCAGGCAGCTTCTGATACTATCGGCAACGTGGAAAGAGGTTTTGTAAACATTGAGTATCAGCAGTTAAAGAATGAAATCGACAGGATTTCAAAAGTGACAAATTTTAACGGCACCCCGTTACTTTCAAGCGGAGATCACCCGAATGTTCCCGCAGGGGGAGTAATGGAAATTCAGGTAGGCGCACACAATGTCGGTATTGAAGACAGGATAGGTTATAACATAACCGAACAGGAGGCTTCCCTGGAAGCGTTGCAGCTTACGAACGCGTCAACGGAAACAAAGGAACAGTCCAGAGATGCTTTGACGGTTCTGGATAATGCCATTTCCAACGTGAACAGCAAGCGCGCGAATCTTGGAGCGCTTCAGAACAGACTTTCTTCAACAATAAACAACCTGCAGATTTCTGTAGAGAACCTTGAAGCATCAAAATCAAGAATCAGAGACGTAGATGTTGCCAAGGGTTCATCCGAACTAACCAGGGCAAACATACTTGCGAACGCAGGCGTGTCTGTTCTTGGTCAGGCAAATTCTTCTGCTACAGCAGCCCTGAAGCTTATAGGTTGATAACCTTTGATGCCGATTTAAGTCAAATATAAAAAAGGAGCGCTTGTTGCGCTCCTTTTTTTGTTGTTCCGGTAATTTTATCCTTATTTTAAATTTGAAACAACGGAACCCATTTTTTCTATGCCTTCCTGCAGTTCCTTTTTGGATGTAGCCACGGACAGCCTTATGTTTTCGTCGTGACCGAATGCTATGCCCGGGACCGTGGCCACTCCTACTTCATCAAGGAATAATGTCGCAAGATCAACGGAATTCTCGATCCTCTTGCCATTGAATTCCCTTCCGTAATAGTTTCCTACCGCCGGAAACAGGTAAAAGGCACCGTCAGGCTTTACGATCTCACATTCGGGCATATGCTTTTTGATTAGATCTATTGAAAATTCAACCCTGTCCTGGTAAGCCTCTACCATTGTCTGTATAAAAGAATCATCCTTTAAAGCCGCGATTGAGGCATACTGTACAAAAGTCGTTATGTGCGAATTGAACTGGGACTGGTAATCATTCATGGCAGCAATAAAGTCCCTGGGCGCCGCCGCGTAGCCCATACGCCATCCGGTCATGCAATGGGATTTGGAAAGCCCGTTTATCGTTATTGTGTTGTCGTAGATCTCTTTGCTCAGGCCTGCCGTGCATGTAAAATTCTTTCCGTAAAACATTATCTTTTCATAAACTTCGTCTGAAATGATGGTTATGCCCTTTTCCGTACACCATGTCGCGATTTCCAGTATTTCGTTACGATCGTATACAACACCGGTCGGATTTGAGGGGTAGTTTATTATTATCGCCCGTGTTTTATTGGTCACGGCTTTTTCCAGTTCCTTTATTGAAAGTTTATATCTGTCCTCGGTGTACGTGGGAACGGTAACGGGTACGCCCCTTGCAAGCTGTACCATGGCAGGATAGCTTACCCAGTATGGAGAAGGGATAAGTACCTCGTCCCCGGGATCAATCGCAACCGCAAGGGCCATGGCTATGGCCTGCTTCGCGCCACATGTGACTATTATCTGCACCGGGCTGTATTCAACGTTATTATCTCTTTTTAATTTTTGCGCAATTGCCTCCCTAAGGGGCAGTATGCCCTGTGGACCCGTGTATCTTGTCTGGTTGGCGGCAAGGGATTCCACACAGGCATCCTTGATGAATTGGGGGGTATCGAAGTCGGGTTCACCTACAACGAGGCTGATCATCCTCTTGCCTTGCGCCTTTAAATCAATAACTTTCTGGTTTACTGCCATTGTCGGCGAGGACCCAAGTGTTTTAGTCCAGTTTGCAATCTTCATGTTTCAGGTCTCCTTGTTATTTAAATTTATTAATGATTTTTTGTTCTATACTTTCAGGCACGAAAGACGAAATATCGCCGCCGTTTTGAGCTATGCTTTTTATCATGCTTGAGCTTATGTAAAAAAACTTTCCTCTTGTGGTAAAGAAAATGGTTTCAATATCGGGAGCAAGCCTTCTGTTCATGGTTGCCATCTGGAATTCATAGTCAAAATCGCTGACCGCGCGTAAGCCCCTGACAATGGCTTTTGCGTTTACTTTCCTGGCGTAGTCTACAACAAGACCGCTGAAAGAGGAGACAATAATATTTTTTTCGGCAGAAGTCGCCGATTTTATCATCTCGACCCGCTCGTCAATGGAAAACAGGGTGGATTTTGAAGGATTTTCGGCTACGAGTATGTGCAGGGAATAAAAGAAAGGTTTCGCCCTCTGGATGATGTCAATGTGTCCCGAGGTAACCGGATCAAATGACCCGGGGTATACAGCAATATTTTTTGGATCACCGGATTTCATTTCCGCGGAATAATAGCATTGTTAGTTTTTTACTGCAAACATTTAATGTTCAGACCCCGGTGTGCTGCCGGTTTTGCCGGATACCGGCGGATTTTTAAGGATTTCCCCGGCCATGTATGAACTTCTTACATAAGCCCCTGAAAACACATGTGTAAAACCCAGCGATTTTGAATAATTATACCAGTAGTCAAATTCGTCATCGCTATATATTTTTACAACTTCCGAAGCTGAAGCCGAAGGCCGGAAGTACTGGCCGATGGTCAGTATATTTACGCCGCAGTTATTAAGGTCCCTGATAGTACGGGCTATCTGGTCGTCATTTTCGCCGAGTCCCAGCATAAAACCCGACTTTACATGTTCAGCCTTTCCTGACGCGTATTTCAGTACATTAAGGCTGCGGGTGTATGACGCGGCAGGCCGTATTACCGCTGACAGCTTTTCGGTCGTTTCAATATTGTGATTAAAAATGTCGGGTCCTGCCGAAAAAACAATATCCAGAAGCTCGTTCCTGCCCATAAAGTCCGGGGTTAACACCTCAATTTTAGAGCCTGTAATTTTGTTTTTTAGAGCAGTAATGGTTTCGGCAAAGTGTCCGGCGCCGTGATCAGGGAGGTCGTCCCTTGTTACGGAGGTAATAACAATATGCATGAGTTTCATCTTTAACGCCAGGTCAGCCAGTTTTTCAGGCTCGTTAGCGTCTAAAGGCAGGGGATTGCCGGTGGCTATATTACAGAATTTACAGTTCCTTGTGCATATGTCGCCCATGATCAGGAATGTCGCCGTCCTTTTCGCGAAACATTCTGAAATATTGGGACAGCGCGCTGATTCGCAGACAGTGTTAAGGCCGGCTTTTCTTAGCTCTGTCTTAAGGCTGTGAAGTTCCGATAGCCTGATTTTTTTTTTCGTCGTGAGTGATTTCATTTAACGGCATGTTAATATAGGATTCAGATTTTGCCGAGTATATTTTTTACAACCTTGTTAATAATTGATTCATATTCCGTATACCTGTCAAGCTCTTCAAAAAGATTTTCGGTTACATATCGATATGATATATTTTCCAGTCCTTTTTGTGACAGTATATAGATGATATACCGTACCGACCTGTCGATCAGCTTGTAGTTTGTCGGTCTTACCCATGTCATTATGTTCCCCGAGTATCTGCCCATGAGTCCCATGACAAGGGTGGAATGAATATTGAGAAGCATTTTAAGGACAAGGTTTTCAGTAAGTAAGCCGGTTTTACCCATGTCCAGTTTGTGTCTGGTATCGTCAAGCGAAAAATTAATACAGCCTCTTTTTCCGTTTATGCTGAAATAGTGCAGGTCCGTTTCCCTGATGTATTTTTTACGGATGTTTAATGCTCTCCTGCTAAAATCAAATCCGTACAGGTATCCGGTATCCGCGATATTACGCAGACCTTCCCATTCAAGCGGGCGCGGATTTCTTTTAAGAATGGCTTTCCACGCTGATTTTGAATTACGACTGTTTGTAACGCATATGTATGAAAGTGACGGTTTAACCGGACTATCGAATTTATTCTCAAAAGGGTGCAGGTTAAAAGTGGGGGATCTTTCCGTCGTGTCGGTTAATATGGTCATGGGATAATTTTTCGTAAGGTAAATTATGTACTTGTTGTTTTTATATAGGTCGGCCTCGCGTTTTATAAACCTGTTCAGGAAAACAGGACCGGATTTTTTATAACAGTCTGTCAACTTGTCGGTTTCACCGTTAATATCTTTTTTGTCATGAAGCAATGCGTATCCTATAACGGCCATGATAATGGTGCTTGCCTGCATCCTTGTGCTGCCGGAAATAGCCATGGGACCGGTGTTAAGGTTGATCTTGCCGACATTTTTATTCAGGATGATTTTTTTGGATCTTT
>JAFGOL010000188.1 GCA_016926495.1 Oligoflexia bacterium | reverse complement strand
TGTTTTTATGAATTTTGGTAAATTTTTAAGTAGATTTTCCGGAGTTATAAGTACACTTGTTAAAGAAGTAAAACGTTTGAATCCTTTTTTTTCGAATAAAAATTTAGCTGATTCCTCGGCCGGATTCGAAATATTAGATAGATATTTTTCGAATAGTTCAATAAATTTATTTTCGAACTCTGCACTATGCCATGCGGATTTATCGTAAAGCCAGTCCCTGTCTACGCCAAGCGAGGCTATTAATTCTTCAAATTTATCCTTATGGAGCTTTGATTGGGCATACTGAAGATGTCCGATAATAACTTCATTTGAAAAAACAAGATCTTTGTCGTTCATCCGAAACTCCCTATAGTTTTTCAGCTAACCCTATTATTTTGGCACGGTCAAGGATGGGAGCTACTATTTCAGGATTGATTATTAATTCTACCAGTTCGGGGACGTCAGAGTAAATGATTTTGTCGAAAGGTAGATTGATAAATTCGTGCGCTGTTGAAACCGAATATGCGCTGACACCCAGGGAATCCGCGAAAGCCCGCAGATTGGCCCTTCTGGTATACCTGGCTTTTACCTTGTCAAAACCCAGCATTAGTGAGCCGTGATGGACTATTCCATGACCGCCGTCATTCAGTACAAAAACCTTTACTGGAATGCCGGAGTTAACCGCGGAAAACATCTCTGTTCCGTGCATAAGGGTTGCCGCGTCACCCATCAGGCATAAAACAGGTCTTTTGGGCATTGCGGTTTTTGCTCCTATTGCCCCGCAAAGTCCGCTTCCCATGGAACCCAGTCCAAGCATTACATAAAAATCCTGTCCTTCCCTGATCTTGAGCTGGTTTATTATCCATGCCATGGAGCTGCCTATTTCCGAGAAAAGCACTACGTCGTCAGGAAGATGGAAATCAAGCAGCTTGATTACCGTTTTTGGGGATAGCGGCCCTGACAGGTCGTCATCAACTTCGTCATTTTTCATTAAATTGAATTTGGTATCAAGCAGATTCAGGATACTGATATTCGTACCGTGAGATTTTTGCGAGGTGACGTTTAGCAGTTCCATGAAAACGTTAATAATGTCTGTTTTTATTCCGTATGTAACCTTGTAGTTTTTATTAAAAACGCCGTCATCCGTATCAACGTGTATTTTCAGCGCGGGAAGATCAAGCAAAGGGGACCACCCGGAAGTGGCTACTTCTCCCAGCCTTGTACCCAGAAACAGTATGGCATCCGGCTTGTACGCTTCAAGGAACAATTTTGATTTGGCGGAACACGCGAAACCGAACACACCCGCGTACAGCGGATGATCTTCCGGAAATATTCCTTTTGCGTGGCATGTTACCATTACCGGGAGGGAGATGAATTCAGCGACGTCCTTAAGGTGAATCTGGTATTTTGAGGTTTTAATTCCGTGTCCTGCGAATATAAGCGGCCTCTGTGACGCAATAAATTGTTGTAAAGCAACGGCCAGTTCTTCATTAAGCGGAGTGCTGTTTTCTTCTTTTACGAAACTGTTCTCGGTTTGCAGGTCGTCCTGATCTATAACGTTGGTACCGTAAGAAATATCCATGGGTATGTTTAAATGTGCCGGCTTTTTTTGTTTTTTCGCGGTTTTAAAAAGCCCGTTGATAATACCGACTATATTATGTCCCTGTTCCAGCATCACCGATTTGCATGTTATATGTGAGAACATGCTTACAATGTTAATGCCGGTTTCAAAAGAATCCTGGTTTGCTCCCTTGCCCTTATGTTTTGTTGAGGGGTTTGCCGTCAAAACAAAGATTGGTACTCTTTCTTCAAACGCTGCGGCAACTCCGGTCATCAGGTTTGTCGCACCCGGACCGGCGGTTGAGAAACACAGACCGATGTCGTTGTCATTTTTTCTGCAAACCGAGCGTCCCAATGCCATGTATGCCGCTCCTCCTTCATGCTGGCAGAGAGTGGTTGAAATTACTTTTGAAGCGCACAGGGAATTATATAAAGGAGTTAAAGGACCGCCGGGTATGCCGAAAGCTGATCTGATTCCAAGGTGCTCAAATGTTCTTACTATTAGTTCTGAATTTAATATTGTTTGTGTATTTGTTTGTTTAATCTGCCTGTTCTTGGTGGGGTCAATGTTCATAAATTGTTAAATACCAAAGCAATATCAACTAATCAAGTTTAAAACTCTATAATTATTCATATTATTACAAGTATTAGAAGATAAAATAATCAGATTTATAATGTAACAATTTCCATTTTTTACCTGAAAAGTTCGCAAAAGTTTTTCAACATCCTTGGGTCGTATTTTTCTTTTCTCTTGTTCAGAAATTCCATGGCTTTTTCATGGTCTGTTAATTCATAATTGGAGTTTTTGAGTGTTAAATTACTGTAGTCGTTAACTACGGTAATGAGCCTCGCAATTGGATGAATATCCTGAAATTTCAGAGCGGAAGGATACCCTGTGCCGTCGTAATATTCATGATGCTGAAGTATGGGAACAAGAATATTTTCGGATATGGCGGGTATCTCTGACAATATGGAACAACTGTGCTGGCAGTGAGACTCAAACTCCTCATGTTCCTGGTCCGTAAAATCTATTATTCTTTTTGACAGTATTTTTTTGTTGATCCACTTTTTACCTACGTCGTGGTACAGGCCGACAATATTGACTTT
This sequence comes from Oligoflexia bacterium, assembly GCA_016926495.1. Lineage (GTDB taxonomy): Bacteria > Bdellovibrionota > JAFGOL01 > JAFGOL01 > JAFGOL01 > JAFGOL01. Next base: position 7,057 of record JAFGOL010000188.1, on the reverse strand, counting down.
CAAAAGCGTAATCGCCGATTCCCATCCCGATTTTCTGGCAAGCATGGTAGCCAATACGCTGACGCCCACGTTGTGCCTGTACATTTCGTCAGAAAAGCTTTCTATTTGTTTCATCAGTTCAAGCATGGAATCATTGGCCAGCAAAAGTTCGGTGTTTTTTTTGCACACTTCAACAGAGGAATTAAAAACCTGCTGGTCAAAGTTATCGGAATATATTTCCTCCATTATAAGTTCGTCGAGCCGCTTGATCTGCCTGCTCCTCTCCGCCAGAGTTTTCTGGTTGTCACCGCTTTTGAATAATTCCGGTTTAAGCAGCGCCGAGGAATTTTGAACGTACTCCCTGTGGTCCTGTTCTTTTACGTACAGGTAATCAACGTTTTTCTCTCGGAATTTATTTATTCTTTCAGAGGAAAGCTCCTCCCCTGCGTTAAGTATTTTGAGGTATTTGGCGTCTGAAAATTTTATGTAAACATCATACGCCGATATGGGGTTGGATGTGAATTCCTCAAGGTTTATTTTTAAAAAACTGCTGTCTTCTATTTTATAAATTATTTTTTTTGAAGGTTTTATTTCTCCCGATCCGATTTCGGAAATACGTTTAAGAATATCGTCCATGTTGTATGGTTTTGATATTACGGCCATAACCCCCAGGTTTATGAGATCGTCAGCCATTTCATTACTGTAGTATCCGGTTATTACCAGTATGGGTACGTCAATTTTGAGTCTGTTTAATATGTCTTTGATCAATTCAATTCCGCTGAGCCCGGGCATTAATATGTCGGTTATGATTGCGTCAACAATGGTATTACCCAGTATCTTCAGCGCTTCATCTCCGCTGCCGGCTTCTACAACATCATGGCCTTTTTTGGCAAGCTGTGCGGACATGTGTTCCCTCAGTTCAATTTCATCGTCAATTACCAGGATTTTCATTCTGCCTCTTCTCCTTCAAATTTGAATAGTTTTAAAAACCTGTCAAAATATTCCTTTTCCAGAAGTCCCCTTTTAAGGGTTTTAAGCTTTTTCAGGGCCAGGTAATACCTCCGGGTTGAATTATTTTCCTTTTCCAAGGATTCAACCGCGATTGCGAATTCATTTGCAATCGAAACCACCTTTGCAAGGGGGTGGATATTCATTGAGGTAAGCCTTGAAGGATAACCGCTGCCCTTAATGTTTTCGTGGTGTTGCAGGGTGATCTGTATAACGACCTCGGGTATGTCCTTTACGTCCATAAGCATTTCAGCGCCTATCGCCGGATGAAGCTCAATTTGCTTATGTTCCTCGTAATTAAGGTCTATAAGCCTTTTGTCGATTAGTTTCTGCGGCAGGGCTTTTTTGCCCAGATCGTGGAATAACGCTCCCATTGATATCAGGTCCATGTTTTTTTCTGAAATCCAGTTTAAGTGCCTGGCAAGCATTATGGAAAACATCGAGACAAACAGGGAGTGGGCGTGCAGTTGTTCCGAATGGGACAGAACGGAATCGCATATTTCAAACAGGTCATTATTATCCAGGGCAATTTCCATGGCTTTTTTTATTGTTGAATGAGCGCTTTCAAAATTACCTTTGTGTATTGAATCCGAGAATACGTCCCTCATTATTACTTCGCTGGCCGCGGATAAAAATTTGATTTTTCTTGCATGGGGTATTTTTATTACGTTTTCGGATATGGCATTTACAATGTCCTTTGCCATTTTTACGTATTCTTTAAAATCCTGGTTCAGCAGGTAAAGCGACTTAATATTATGCGCTTTGTATTTTGTAATGTTTTCTTCGGATATATCTTCGCCTTTATGGGCTATTTTTACGAATTTTTCATTACCGAGCTTAACAAATATAGGATAATTAATGGTGCTTCCGTGTATGAATTTATCTATATCTATAGGTTTATACAAGTCTTCGTCGTTGTCTGTTTCTTCCTGAATGCCTTTTTCCGTTTCTGCAGCCCGGTCCGGCACTGGTTCCGCTTCGCCTGACTTTTTTCTGATATATCTTTGAATGATATTTTCCAGTTCATTAAGTTTAAAGGGTTTGGCCAGGAATCCGTCGGCTCCCATCTGGTATGCGTCTATAGTGGAGAGAATTTCGGCAAATCCCGTCATTAGTATAAAGAATATTTCGGGCTTTCTGCTCTTCACAGCGTTCAGAAGCGTGGTGCCGTCCATCAAGGGCATGCGTATGTCTGATAACACAATGTTAAAGTCATTTTCAAGAAAGTAATCAAAAGCCTTTACGCCGTTAATTGCGGATGCAACGTTATACCCTTTATTTTTAAGAAAAAATTCTATAGATGTTCTTAGCTCTTCGTCGTCATCAACAAGAAGGATTTTAATATTCTCCATTGCGGCCTCTATTCACTATAAAGCGGAAAGGAGATGCGAAACGTGGTCCCTTTTCCAGGCTCGCTTTTGTCTATTGTAATACGGCCTTTATGCTCCTTGACAATGTTGTATGAAACCGATAATCCCAGGCCGGTTCCCTTTCCGACTTCTTTTGTCGTAAAGAAAGGATTGAATATTTTTTCCCTTACACTGTCTTTTATTCCATTCCCTGTATCCCGGATAAGGATATTGGCGGTTTGCCCGGATATTTCGGTCATGATTGTCAGCGTTTTTACGGGACTTTGCTCCATAGCGTCCCTGGCATTGATAAAAAGATTAATAAGCACTTGTTCCAATTGGCTTTGAGCGCCGATTATTATAATATCGTTTTTCGGATAATTCTTGATAATGTGTATGTTTCTGTTTGCAAATTGCCTTTCAACAAGCGTTAGTGATACCTCTATGAGGTTATTAAGATTGATTTTGGTTACTTCACTGCTTTCCTGCCTGCTGAATGACCTTAGCTGGCTGATAATAATTACCATTCTTTGAATATTGTTATTGATGCCCTCAAGGCATTTTGTGACGTATTCATTGTTATCCCCGGTGCATATGCCTTCAAGTTGATCGGTGTAGCTTTGAATTACCGCCAGGGGGTTGTTAAGCTCATGCGCTATACCCCCTGCCATTTCTCCCAAAGAGGACAGCTTTGATGCCTGGTAAAGTTGCTTTCTCATGTTTTCGCGCTCTGTTTCCATTTCTTTTGTGGCGGAGATATCCCTGATAGACGCCATGTATACATCATTATTCTCGAGTTTAAGTTTGGTTAGTGAAACTGACGCGTATAATTCCCTGTTATCCGGTTTTAGAAAAATCCATTCATGTTCAGAAGGCCGATCATGATCCGCTGCTTCAATAGCTTTTTTAAAGAGATTGGCGGATGGACCGCCGCCTGCCTGCACTGTTTTCAGCATGTCACCTAGGTTTTTATTGATCAGTTCCTCCTGTTTTTTATAACCGAATAGCCTGAGAGAGGCGCTGTTGACAAGAACAATTCCCAATTCATTTGAAAAAACCATTAATGCGTCAGGTGTTTTGTAGAAAGCGTTCTCGTAAAATTCATTAAACCTTATAAGGTTTTCATGCTTTTTACAGCTTTTTGATATTTCTTTATATTGGGATAAAAGGGAATTATATTCCTCTTTTATTTTTTGTATCATTACTACAAGTTTGTTTTTTTCAATTTTATTGTAATCCAAAAGGGATACCTCTGTGTATAATTAAAACAATTATGTTTATTTTACACCAAATAGGCTTTAAAACAATTAATTATTGAGGTCTTTTATTTATCCAGAAAAACTTTTTGCGTGGGGTAAGCGAATTGTATATTTTCACGGCTGAAGGTTTTATAAACCTCGAGATTTATGTTTTGCTGTATGTCCATGTAGATATTGTAGTCCGGGTCCAGTACCCAATAGACAATTTCAAAATCCAGAGAGTAATCCATGAATTTTGAAAAATGCGCCCTGTCGAACCTTACCCGTTTGTCTTCTTTGATTATTTGCTCGATCATGGACGGGATTCTTTTTAATTTCTCATAAGGTGTTTCATAAACAACGCCTATATTCATGACCACGCGGCGCTCGTACATCCTTTTGTAATTTCTGATTTTGCTTTGCAGGAGTTCGGCATTCGGAAAAATAAGCTGTTCGCCGCCGAGGCTTCTTATCCTCGTGGTTTTAAGCCCGATGTTTTCAATGGTGCCCAGGTACTCGTTTACAATAATAAAATCACCGACGACAAAAGGCTTGTCAAGAATAATGGTAAGTGACGCGAAAAGGTCTCCCAGTATATTCTGTACGGCAAGCGCGATGGCGATACCGCCTATTCCCAGACCTCCGATCAGGGCCGTTATGTTTACTCCCAGGTTGTCGAGGCAGAGCAGCAGCACTATGGTCCAGAGCACAAGTTTGGACGCGAATACCATTACGGAAACAGTTGAAGATATGGCCTTTTTATCATGTTCCTCGTCTTCGAAACCCTTGTGGATCAGGAAGGAAATAATTACCTGGAGCCAGAAACCCAGTTGAAGCAAAACAACGAGCAGCACGACCTTGTCAACAAACCCCGAGGTGTTGGCCGGAAGTTCCAGAAGCAGGCTGCCTGCGTAAAGGGAAAATATGAACTTGAAAAAGGATTTTGTTTCCCTGATAAAAGATTGTATCAGAAAGTTTATATTATAAATTTTTGAGGTGAAGAACCCCGCGATAATTACCGCGAGCCTTTTTTTTATAAATGTTACGGCAAACCATACAACAATAGCCAACGCTATTGCGATCAACCATTTATAGGCCGGGTTATGGTACAGGTCCATATACAGCAGTTTAGTGATGTTTTGCTGAATACTCATTAAGTAAAGACATTTACATTATTCAACCAGGAATGTCAATGAGCTGGGGCTTGAAAAAGAACCGTCCGAACTGGCGTCAATGGCAATGGTGTATGAGCCTGCCGTGAGATCGGGAACAAAGGTAAAGTTAAAATTTCCCGAAGAATCGACGACGCCTGTTTCATAATCCAGGGGATTGCCTCCGTAAGGTCCCATGATAAATACCGTCACGCTGGTTTCTCCCGTTGTAACGCTGCCCTGGAATCTTATAGAATCACCGGCGCTGATGTACCACGGGGTTTGCGATGTAAGTATGATCCCGTTTGCGGCAAATGCGTTTCCGGTAATTTTTGAAGATTCATAAGATACTCCGTGTGAACCGTCGTTACCCGAAGTACAGGTATTTCCCGCAACAGGTATGCCAGTGCCGGGCACCTCTTGGAAAGGATACGACAGCGAACATCCGGAGATGAAGGAATTCATTTCAAAATGCAGGTGAGGGTCGGTAGACCATCCCGTGTTCCCGGACCGGGCAATCGTTTCTCCGGCTTCAACAAGGTCGCCGGTTTCCACGTCCACGCAGTTTTTACACATATGCACGTAGCGTCCGTAAACACCGTTCCCGTGATCCACCAGAACGTAATTAGCCGAGTCCGCGCATGAACTGCTTGTACAGTTTGTGTCGGAATCTTCCTTTAGGGCCATTACCTTGCCGGCGGCTACGGCTACAATAGCGGTATTTTCGGGCATTTCGAAATCAAGAGCGAGATTATGGGGCGCGGAATCATGTGAATAGTCCCCGTTGTACCCCTGGGTTACAAGATGGCTGGTGCCGTTCTGGTAAGGCAACTTTATTTCGGGCATGGAACTTGTAACGGTTTCCGTACCGCATTCAATGCCGGAAGCCGCTCCTCCGGGATTTGAACCGGGTGGCGATTGTTCTACAGTATTCGAGCACGAGTAAAAGAGCAGCGTCAGTAAAACCGGTAAGATTGATAATATTATTTTCACAGTCCACCTGCCTATATTTGAAAAGTAAAGCCAGCGTTTGTACTGATAGCATATGATTGGTTATTATGGTACCTGAAAAAGCCGGCCCCGGCATTCAGCATTATTTTTTCCGTAAGGGGATAAAGGTATGACAGCGCCCCCCCGTAGCGCCAGTCGGAGTCTGACGAGGATGAACCCTGGTATGAATATCTTCTATAGAGCCTTCCGAAGGATCCTTTGATAAAGAGTTTCGGGTTGAGATAAAATCTTAAGCCGGCCCCGTAGTTTAAATCCGTGAAATTATACTTCACGTTATTGTTGTACGTAATACTGTAGAAATCGGTATTAACGGGTAATTCGACGGCTACGGCATCGGTGAGCATGTACGATATCGCAAGGTCCGCCCCCATCATGTTTAGTCCCGGTGTGCTTACCTGTCTTGTATAATGTCCCGTTATATCCAGGCTCAGGGGAGCGGCGTGCAAAAAATGCGTCGCGGTAAAAATAAAGGTGTAAAGAACGTATTTCATAATTTTCTCCAACTATCCTGATTGTATACTTTGTAATCAGGATAGTTGATTTTTTTTATTGAATGAGTCAGAATCTTGTCGGCTTGTAAATGTCTGAAAACCGTGTTTTACTATTAGTAATGATAGATAAAAAAGGCCTGTTATCCGCATTACTGCTGTTAAGTATATTATTGTTCGGTTCCTGCTCCGCGGGCAGGAATTTTATTTTCATTATTGATACCTCAGGCAGCATGCAGGAAAAGAACCTTCTTCAGGAGGTAAAACGTTCGGTAAAAAAGATAATGCTTGATTATAAATCAGGGGACAGGTTTCATGTTATAAGTTTTGATTCCGCTACCAGTTTTCTGTTTTCCAGGGAAATAAAAAACAATAATGATCTTCAGCTTGTTTTTGATGAAATTGATAAACTGGAGGCTCTGGGGCAGTGGACCAACCTTGTACAGGTATTGGATTATTCGCTCGGAAAGGTGGTTGAACTGCAGAAAAAGGATCCCGGTTCCAGGACCGTGCTTGTTGTGTACACTGACGGTAAAAATGATCCTCCTCCCGTGCTCAGGGGTAAGAAAAACATAAGTTTTACCGAACTCTTTAACAAATACTACCTTAACAAGGCCCTGAAAAAATCCTGGTACATATATTATGTGGAGCTTGACCAGCCGGAACCTGAGCTTGCCGCTTTCCTTAAGGACAATGATACAGGCGTGGTTATCAGTAAAGAGTCATTCAGCAGTAATGTTAATTTTACAATAGATGAAAAAACGGATTACGCGCTTTATATATGGATTGCCTCCGGTATTTTGCTTGTCCTGCTCCTGATTTATTTTTTCCAT
>JAFGOL010000187.1 GCA_016926495.1 Oligoflexia bacterium | reverse complement strand
ACTGGCAAATTTCCCGTCAGCCGTACCCAAAAAATGCCCCCCTTTTTCGACAACAGTTTTTATTTCAGCGCCACAACCTAAATCAATACAATCAAACCTGCCGGAGATGGAAGCCAGATCAGGAATATAATGAATAAAAAATTTACCACCAGGTGTAATATGCGATATATGTATTTCTTCCCCTTTTTCATTTACAGCGCTCCCTGAAAAACCGGGAAATGTTTCTCCAACCTGAATTTTTCTGAATTTATAATGTGATTTATATTTATTTCCGCAACTGCCTGATATGCAGATTAAGAACATAAAAAATACCAGCTTTATTACATAGTTAAACATTTGTTTACCTCCTCATAAGATAACTATTCAACTTTCAGAGTTCCGATATTTTTTGAATCCTTGCGGCTGTGAATTAAAAATTTATATATTTTAGTCCAACTTATGCGATCTTTTACAGTAACACAACCCTCAGAATGTCTTCCAACATGAAGAAATCTGTCACCTGAATGACCAATCCTAAACCAGGTCTTGGAAAATTTGGAATCAATCAAATAAAGTAAACCCAAAGGATGAGGTTCATAAGGAAGTTCAACATCATATACCCCGTTTGGAATCGGATTTATATTGCTGGTTTCAGTTTTAAAAGTACCCAGTCCTGTTATTTTAAGTTTTTTCTTTTTCCTGTCAAAAATTAATTCCGCTGATCCTGTATGGTTATCTTTTTTAATCAAATAAGAACTACCATTTTCTTTTAGAGTCACACTCGCTTTCCGTCTCTGTAATTGACCTTCCATAATCTCAAAATATTCCCTTCCGTTTTCCTTATTATAAAGATCAACTTTTAAAGAATATGGTAGGGGATGAATCAGTCCATTTTCAAATTTAACCAATAACCAGCCATCCGGAAGCACATTGGAGACGTACCTGATACTTGTTTTTAATTCAATTTCCAAAACAAAATCAAACCTGGCGGTCTTTGTCTTTTCTCTTCTTCCTAATCCCTGAACAAAACCTGAAAAAGTATGACTGAATTTTCCGATATTACCGGTAGTAAGTTCAACATTACTATTCGCTGTTCCCAGATCCGAATAAACCGGATCGTTTTCAATAATATTAACAAAAACCGGTATATTTATCTTTTCTCCGAGAATTGTAAATTTATCGAATATAATTTTATTATACCTGTTCCTGTTTCCACATATCAAATTAGTGGAAATATTTGTTGATTTATCATTAATCTTAAAATTAAATTCCAGTTCTCTGCCGACATTATCGCATTCATAAAAAATGCTTTTCAAACGCATAATTAAATGCATATTCAGCCTCTAAAACAATATTAAGGGCAAATATCCACATGTCAATCGGAATCCCGGTATTTTCAGGAAATCAAAAAGACGGCATAAAGAGGGATGGATCTTATCCCGTTTTCAAACCCGAAGTTTTTTTCGGAGATGCGGATTGAATATGGCGGTGAGTAAGCGGAAACATAGACAGGCAAACTCCTTGACCTGGTATTTAGCGATGATTTTACCTCAATAGGTATAACATCTCCCGATATGGTGGTCACAAAATCAATCTCCGCGCGTGATCTTGATTCCCAGTAATAAAGATCAAGATTATTGAAATTCAATGACTGGGCTACGTAATTCTCGGTTAACGCTCCCTTAAAACCATCAAACTTATTGTTTGCAATCAGAACTGACTCCGCAGATATTCCTGATTTTGTCATCAGTAATCCCGTATCCTGCATATATATTTTAAAGGCGCTTAAATCAGAATAGGAAGCCAGGGGAATTTTACCGTGCTCAGCCCTTTTGCATTTTAAAACCAGATTACAATTGAGCAGCCAGTCAACTGCCACTCCGAAATAAGAAGAACTCGCGCCCTTCTTTATTACCTTATACTGGAATTTATGATTTTCCTTGGCAAGCTGCGCGGGTATTGAGTCAAATGCCATCCTGATCTTTATGCTCTCAGCCGCCGAGGCATATTTGGACATATCAGCCAAATACCCGTTAAGAATATTATTCTTTATCTCGTCAAGTCCGGTAAATTTCAGGGATGCGGCGTATTCTGCAACAACAGCCGGCATCCCCCCGGTACACATATATGTTCTATACAACTCAAGGGCCTGTTTATGCAATATTTCAACCAGCGGCTTATTGTGTTGATAACAAATCCGGATTTCTTCAGCCAAAGCCCTGCTCTCCAGCGCCCAGAGAAATTCCTCAAAATCAAAAGGGCTCAGTGTTTGAAGCATTACTTTCCCGACAGGAAAGGAATATTTATCATCATTTACCGCAACACCCAAAAGGCTTCCGGCTGCAACGATATGAAACCTGGTCGCGTATTCGTCAAAATACTTTAACGAGGTAAGCGCCCTGCCGCAAACCTGTATTTCATCAAAAAAAACAAGCGTACTCTCGGGAACAACAGTTTGTTTAGTCGCAACCTCAATAAGCCTTATAATTGTTTCCGGCGATAATTCATTTTCAAATATGGACTTTAAATCGAAATTTTGCTCAAAGTTTAAATAAACCAGATTTTTATAATGCCTGGTCCCAAAATCCTTCAAAATATAAGTTTTCCCAACTTGTCTTGCTCCCAAAAGCACCAGTGGTTGCCTTTGAGGATCATTTTTCCATTCCGTAAGGATTTTAGTAAGTTTTCTTTCCACTTTATGTATTATAAAGTAATTTGAAACCATAAGTCAATAAAAATATCATTTTCTATATTTTTATGGACATAAAAGTTTATTAACGGCTGTTTTTCGGGACTTAATGTTCAGGGCAGAAGTTCCCTAACCTTGTTAACCACCTTTTTCACGACTTCGTCGCCACTACCGGTTTCCATTAACGACACCAGCGCGCTGCCCACTATTACACCGTCCGTGACTTCCCAGACCTTTTCAACCTGCTCCCGCGTGGAAATGCCAAACCCCATGTATATTTTTGACTTAATCTTATCCTTAAGTTCCCTGATGTGATCAATAAAGGGGATATCGTCCCTGATACCTGTAACCCCGTACCTGGGGATATAATACACAAAAGGAGGTTTTTGCCTGTTAATGACCGCAATGGCTGATCTATCAGTATTGGGAGCGGCAAATACAACCTTGGGATAATCAATATCAACGGATTCAAATTCCGCTACCGGAAGATCGGGAATAATAAGCGCCTTTACTGATGCCTTTTCCAGAAATTTTTTCAGTTCCGCAAACCCTGACGGGAAATTAAGAAAGGGATTTAGATATCCCATGAGATAAATATCCATGTTCAGCGAAAGGCGCGAAAGCATTTCCAGTATCTGCTCAAGATTCATTCCCTGTTTCAAGGCCGCGGTATGCGCTTTTTGAATAACAGGCCCGTCCGCAACAGGGTCGCTGAACGGAACACCAACCTCAACTCCGGTAATGCCAAGCTTTGAAAGTTCGCGCAATATTTTTTCAGTTGTTTCAAGATCAGGATAACCGGCAGGAATGTATGCAAGAAAGTCTTTCATTTTACCTGCCTCCTCTGCTCGGTATTAACAATTGAATCCAGATCCTTGTCACCCCTGCCTGATAAATTTATAACAACAATATCATTTTCCCTTGGTTTAAGCTTACGCAGGTAAGCAACGGCGTGCGAACTCTCGAGCGCTGGAATAATTCCCTCGATTAACGAAAGCTCGTAAAAAGCGTCAAGGGCTTCTTCGTCGCTGATATAATCATACGCGACCTTCCCGGTTTCCTTCCACCAGGAATGTTCGGGCCCCACGCCCGGGTAATCAAGCCCCGCGGAAATGGAATGTGTACCGCTGACCTGTCCCCACTTATCCTGCAAAAGATAGGTTTTACTTCCGTGCAGATATCCGATCCTGCCTCTTAAAAGAGAAGCCGAGTGGCGGTCATTATCAATATCGTCCCCGCCAGCCTCCACGCCTATGAGTTTTGCGCCGCTGTCAATAAAGGAGTAAAACATGCCGGCCGCGTTACTTCCTCCGCCCACGCAGGAAATCACATAATCGGGCAACCTGCCTTCCTTTTCTGTTACCTGAAGCCTGGTTTCCTGCCCTATGATCTTCTGAAAATCCCTGACCATTACGGGATACGGATGAGGCCCCACTACAGAACCGATAACGTAAAGTGTATTATGCAGGTTTGTTATCCAGTCCCTTAAGGCCTCGTTTATGGCGTCCTTAAGCGTCCTGCTTCCGGTTTTAACTGGCACAACTTCAGCTCCGAGAAGCTTCATTCTCCTGACATTGGGATTTTGCCTTTCGACGTCTTCTTCGCCCATATATACAACACATTCAAGCCCGAACCTTGCGGCCGCCGTCGCAGTCGCCACGCCGTGCTGGCCCGCACCTGTTTCGGCTATGATCCTTTTTTTGCCCATCTTTACAGCGAGCAGTACCTGGCCTATCGTGTTATTGATCTTATGAGCACCCGTGTGAAGCAGGTCCTCTCTT
>JAFGOL010000028.1 GCA_016926495.1 Oligoflexia bacterium | reverse complement strand
AATCATTAAGGGAGATTTCTGGACGGATAGCGGGAAGGGAAGGGTTATTACAATTACAAGGGCTATAACCGCGATGATTCCCTCAATCAGCATGGAGCCGTATCCGATCGGTTTAGCGTCGCATTCCTGATTGAGTTGTTTGGACGTGGTGCCGGACGCGATTATGGAATGAAAGCCCGAGCATGCGCCACAGGCAACGGTTATGAAAAGCACGGGGAACAATGTTCCAAGCACGGGGTCGTTCCATGTTACAAACGCCGGATAATTAAAATCAAAACCGCCGAACAGGATCCCTGTGAAAGCGCCTATGACCGTGGCATATAACAGGAACGAGGATAAATAGTCCCTGGGCTGTAATAAGATCCACACGGGTGTCGTTGAAGCTATGAAACAGTAAACAATTAATATCAGGTTCCATGTTTTTGCGGGACTGCCCAGGAATACCGGGATTGATGAACCGTCCAGAGGCAGTAATTTTCCGGCAAAGGCGGATAAAAAAACAAGCGGAACAAAAATTAACGAGCTTTTTATTATTGACAGCTTGAACCTGTAAATAGTGAGTCCGAAAAATATTGCCAGTAAGATAAAGAAAGAGGAAGATACGGCAACACCTGTATCCGAGACAAACGTGCTGGAAGTCAGATCAATGAAAACTATTAAAATGTAAATAATTGACAGCCAGATAAATATCAGAAAAATCTTATATACGGTATTATTCATGTAATTTTTGGAGATTTCCGCTATTGATTTTGCCTTATGACGGATCGAGGCTACCAGTGACGAAAAATCATGAACACCGCCTATAAATATCGCTCCGAGGATTATCCATAAAAAGACCGGCAGCCATCCGAAAGCCAGCGCCGCTATTATAGGGCCGACAATAGGGCCGGCACCGGCAATCGATGAAAAATGGTGTCCCAGCAGTATTGCTTTATTGGCCGGGACCCTGTCGATACCGTCATAATCGTAATGGCTGGGTGTTTTATTACAGTTATCGAGCCCCAGAATACCGGAAATGTAATTGCCGTAATATTTATAGGAAAAAATAAAGATTAGTACCGTAACAATGAAGAAGATAGTAATCATACTAAAATTATTATATCAAATAAAAGCCGCCGTCAAATTATAACCACATGATTGTATTGATATAATCTTCTCATGATCTGTCTTTGACTTAATCCTGTTTTGCCTATATCCTTTGTGTCGAATAAATCGACTGGAGGTGGAGGATGTTTAATCAAGCTACCGGAGCCTGGAAGGTTGTTCTTTCAGTGTTGTTTTTCCCGCTGTTTTTTCAGGCTGTATTTTTGAGTTTTGCATGGGGAGGCGGTAATCCTTTCTGGATTATGCTGTTTAAGCGTGTTGCCCTGCTGCTGCCTGTTTTAATTTTGATACTCGCATGCTGGACAACCATGGCCAGCGTTTTGACCGTAATACTCCGTGAAAACCGCAAAAATTATATTACCGGAATTATTCTGTGCTGGTGGGATTTCGGCAGGACCATATTTTCCTTCTGGGGCGGCATTTTAAGATTTCTGGTTTATCTTGTCGGCACGGTTTTGATATTGATAAAAATTGCCGTAATTATGGTATGGCTTTTTATTCAGGACATGTTTTTTGTGCCGTTCAGGTTTATTCGCTCGGTAAGCGAAAGTATGCTCACACCCGGTATACCATGGATTGCCGTTATTCTTACACTGGTATGGACCCTGATTGAGGCAACCATTTTTACTTATGTTACATCCCCGCTTGTAGTGGATACTCTTGCCAATGTAACCGGCAACCAGCTCAGCGAGAATTTTATCAGGATTCCCCTGTTTCTTTTTATGCTGTTCATTGTTCTTGGAAGCTACGCGATCCTTGCAAACTGGACTGACACTATAAAAAATAAAAATTATGCCGCAATGGTGAAGATAGGCGTGATAGAGCTTGTTGCCATGTTTGTTGAAGTTGTATTTTTGTACCGTGAATTTGTTGACGCGCTTGTACCGTGGTTTGCCCAGCATTCGTCAGGCAATTTCCAGCTTGGAATTACGGGTACACTTTTGATTTCTGTTTTTACGTGGGTCGGAGTAAGAGGAATTTCGTGGTTTTTATTCGCGTCGCACGGAACGCCCACCCTTATGGCTATTATTCAGGGCGGAGGATTAAAAACGCCGTCCGGCGCTGCCAACGTACAGCAGACAAAAACGTCTTCAGTACCCACGTACACGAAGGCATATATTACGCACTTTAAGAACGAGATGGAATGGGTACAGAAAAAAGGCGATGAACTGCTCGCGGCTTTTATAATGCCTCCTTTACAGGTTATCGCGGCCGGGGTTAATTTCTGCACGTTGCTTTTTATAGGTTACAGGTTTTTCCAACTGCCTTTCAAGACAATGGAAGAAATTCTTAATAACGAAGTTTTCAGGCAGGTCAATACAAAAAAAGCTAAGGGAAAAGGAGGGGAGAACGATGTTTGATTTTATCAAAAACAGGTTGTTTCCGTCCCTTCTTGTTTTAATGATGCTTTCGGGCGCGTCCTGTATAAATCTTGGCTCAGATTCAAAACCGCGCCTCTCGATGTTTATAGGCGTGGATATCAGCGGTTCCTTTTTAAGGGGAAAGTATTTTGAAGATTCCATTACGTTTATATCCCATTACATTTATGCCCATCTTAACGGCATGGGCGGACTGGATGTGCCTAATGTTTTATTCGTGGGTTCTTTGGGAGGTTCTGCGGCGGACGAGCCTAAAACGTTTTATCCCATTCAGACGTTTGAGGGGAAATCCATAGAAGAGATCAACGCTAAGCTGAAAGAGATATTTCCCAAAAACAAGGAAAACGCGTTTACGGATTTCAACGCCTTTTTCAAGCAGATCGAGGTTTTTGTAAAAACAAAAAACCTCGTCTTAAGGCCTATATCCATTATTATGATTAGCGACGGAAAACCCGATGTCCCCAATAAAAACATAGAACAGGCCCTGAGGACCATTGATTTAAAACCCCTGGAGTTATTGTCAAGGAACGTAACCGTCAGGCTTTTGTATACTGACGCTGTTACGGGTATGGCATGGCAGACAAAAGTTTCGCGCCAGAGGGTAAAAGTATGGACACAGGACGCGAAGGTGATGGAGCTTTGGAAAGATCCCAAAATACTTGTCCCCGGCAAGGCATTTAATGAGCAGGAAAAATTATTCAGTTGGATCAAGGATAATGTGGATTTCGGCGTAAGATTTAAGAAAGTGGATTAATGTAATTTTATTTACAAAAAAGGAGCCAGTTGCAAAAATATTTTAAAACCGGTTGCCTAAGTTGAGATTTCTAGGATTATTTCAGGCAAGAGCAGTGTCTGGTTATTTT
>JAFGOL010000186.1 GCA_016926495.1 Oligoflexia bacterium | reverse complement strand
GGTTCTGGTCTGCACGTCCTTATTCAAAAATTGTGAGTTGGAGCAGGCAGTATTTTAATACGTATTATTACGTCGCAGAGAATGACCTTGAGGCCAGCGGCTTTATTAAATACAGAAAAAGGAATAAAAATAAAGGCAGTCCCGTAACCGGTACGGCTTATGCCGATTAGTAATCAAGATTGCTTATTTAATATTGAAACAACTTAAAGCATTTTGAAATATCAGGAGGTTTTTTTAGTCCTTGTTGTTGAGATTTATAGTTCCCGAAGGGATGCGTCAGGTTGTCCGAGCGCAGGAGGCGCGAGTTCCTGACGCAAGATAAATCGAAACTTACAAGGACTAAAAACCGGAGGTTAATTTCAAAATGCTTTAAGTTGTTTCTTTAAACAAGAGAAATCTTGATTACTAACCGTCAATGAAACAGAAAACTGGTAACAGGGAACAGATTACTCAACATCCACAATCTTGAACTGGAGTCTTCTTGTGCCGTTCCATTCATTGATCATCGGGATATAAACTATATCGGCCCTGGAGCCTACGGTATCGGCGCATTCGGGCATGTTGAAACCTATAGCCTCAGTGCCGTCCGCGAATCTCAGTTTTATATGCTTGTCCTTGATCAGCCACTTGTTAACAATATTCACATTCCTGCTTAAAAACAACGGGGCCGGATTTTCATAGCCGAAAGGTTCAAGCGACGATATCTCGTTTACGGTTTTCATGCTGATGTCTGATGCCCTTATTTCAAGATCAATATCAAGAACAGGTTTTAAAACACCGGCATCAACTCTTTTTGCAACCCCGTTTTCAAAAAGTTCCCTGAACCTGTCCAGGCGTTCGGTCTTTAAACTCATTCCGGCAGCCATACTGTGGCCCCCGAACTTTTCAAAAACACCGCCGAATTCCGAAATGATCTCGAAAAGATCCACTCCGTCTATACTGCGCGCCGAACCCTTGGCTATTCCGTCATCACCCAGCGAAAAAACCGCGGTGGGACGATACCACCTGTCAACAGCCTTGGACGCTACAATCCCCACAACACCCTGATGCCACCCCTGGGCCGCAAAGACCAGTGAAGATATTGAATCAAAAGCTTCATTTTCGCTCTGTTTTTCAACCCAGAGACAGACATCATTCCATACCCTGTTCTGAAATGAAATCCTCCTGTTATTTTCTTCGTTGAGCTCACAGGCAAGCCCGGCGGCGTGTTCAATATCATCAGAAAGCATCAGTTCCACGGCCCGGGTAGCATTGCCCATGCGTCCCGCGGCATTAAGCCTCGGCGCAAGAATATAACCTATGGCCTCCGTATTTATCCTTGTCTTTAACCCGCTTGCGTCAAGCAATGCCTTAAGTCCCTTTCTGTGCCTGCCGCAGTTCAGGGAATCAAGCCCGTTTTTTACAAACACCCTGTTAACACCCTTGAGAGGAACAACATCCGCCACGGTACCAAGGGCGACTATGTCCAGATACTCCTTGAGGTTGGGCTCCCTTAAACTTTCGGTAAAAAAACCCCTGTCACGAAGCAGCTTCCTTGTGGCGATCAAGAGGTAATACGCAACGCCCACACCTGCGAGCCGGGTAAAAGCCGCATCGCCTTCAGAACCCCTGTGAGGATTGACAAAGGCATACGCCTCGGGAATTTTGTCTCCTATCTTGTGGTGGTCGGTGATTATCAGATCAATTCCCTCTTTCAGGCAGAAAGCGGCAGTATCGTAATTGGAAGTGCCACAATCAACCGAGACAAGAAGGTCCACGCCGGATTTTATTATTTCCCTTACAGCGTCAATATGAAGACCGTAACCCTCGTCAAACCTTCCGGGCTGGTAATAGCCGGCGTCACAACCGAGCTGCCTTAAAAACATGAGCATGATCACTATTGCGGCAGTACCGTCAATATCATAGTCGCCGTAAACACAGATTTTTTCCTTATTGATAATAGCTGACGCCAGCCTTCCGGCTGCCCTGTCCATGTCCGACATGCCAAAAGGGTCCGGCAGGCTGTTTAAAGGTGAACTCAAAAATTCAGATGCGGTTTCAGGGGATTTTATTCCCCTGTTAATAAGTACCTGGGATACAACCGGGGACAGTCCTATTCTTTTTGAAAGATCCCTGGCTTCATCGGTAATTCCTGACCTTACACTCCAACTGCATTTAGGCATTTTTACGGCTGCCGCCCCAGATTTTCTCCATATAAAGAAGCGCAGGAGACGCTATAAAAACAGTGGAATAAGTTCCGGCTATCATACCTACCAGCAAAGCCAACGCAAAATCACTTATAACGCTGCCTCCGAATATCAGCAACATAATAACAACAAGAAGAGTAGTCAGCGTGGTAAGTATGGTCCTGCTAAGCGTTTCATTAACGGCCTTGTTAATGACCCCGGACAACACGGTCCCCTTGAGTTTTCCCATGGTTTCCCTTATCCTGTCATATATAACAATGGTATCGTTAAGCGAATAACCGACTATGGTAAGAAGAGCGGCTACCGTTGAAAGGGTTATCTGGTGCCCAACTAATGAGAAAAAACCGAGCGTGATTATAACATCGTGAATAAGGGCCAATACGGCTCCCGGAGAAAACTTGTAATCAAACCTGAATGCAACGTAAATAAGAATACCGAGCAACGCGTAAAGCACGGAAAATAACCCGTCGCGCCTGAGTTCGTGCCCGACCTTGGGGCCGACCATGTCTACCCTGCGTATCTCGAAGGACTCTTTCTCAAATTTTTCCGCCAGCGTAAGCTCTATCTTTTTCGTCAGATCATCAAGCTCGTCTTCCGCGCCTTCGAGCCTTATAAGATACTCGTTGTTTTCGGAATCTCCGAATTTCTGCACCTGTATGTCGCCTGTTCTCACCTCTTTCATGGCAGTACGCACATTAGCGGTCCTTATTTCTTTATTTTCAAACTTGACCTGGACCTCAACGCCGCCGGTAAAATCTATACCGTACACAAATCCTTTTGTAAAAATGAGAATAAAAGAAAAAATTATAAATATTCCCGAAATTGACAGAAACAATATCTTTTTGCTCATAAAATCAAAATTCGTGCCCGGCTTTACTATTGTAAACATAAAAACAACTCCTCCGATAAGGATTAATATT
>JAFGOL010000185.1 GCA_016926495.1 Oligoflexia bacterium | reverse complement strand
CTCTTTGTTCCGGATACAGATTCGCCGACAAGAAAGCTGCTGTTATTATTGAAAAAGTTAATCCGGTAATTTTCATCTCCCTTCATCCTTGAAGAGTTTAAAAACAGAGTGTGTATGCCAGGAACCAGGCTATAGTGGTCAAAGTCCATTTGAGCATACAGGCACTCCTTTTATGTCTTCTCTATATTGTTTTCGTCATTTACAGGGCGTAACTTTAGTTTTTTGGTCTACATTTCCATCTTAAAATCTTTAAACAGGCTGAAAGAACCTACAATTTGCAGCATGTACCTGCGGTCTTCCATCTGTCCGGGATATGAGCCAAGTTCCTCGCCGTATGTAAGGAGCTCAAGTCTGAACAGGAACAGGTTGAAGGACAGACCTGCCGTGTAATATCCCTGGTTGTATCCTCCGCGCACTGAAAATACGGGAAATTGCAGTTCAGCTCCCATGTGCAGTTTGAGCGGAATTTGTATTCCTCTTTCAGTAAGGTGTTTTATGTCGAAAGCAAAAGCAATGTCCAGGGCCGGAAGATTGATCATTGTCCCCAGTCCGAGGGTAAGATTGTCATGTAATCTGCCCGGACTGAGAGCGTCTACACTCGAAGGTTTTATGGTTGTTGTGAATACGTCCTGCCAGCTCAGGGAAATGCAGGGTTCGAGATATTCGTTATCAAGAGGTACGGTGAATATCATTCCAAGGTCAAGCCCGTAGCCTCTGCCTTTTCTGTCGAGCCATCCCGTGAATTCCGAAGTATCAAGGCTGAGCAGGGTTTCTGTTGTGGCGGTGTCCGCGAGTCCTCTTCTGGTAAGCCATTTTATCGCGGCTCCCACCCGGAGCATACTGTTCTCAAATAAACCGTAAGAGGCTCCGAACTTGAGGCCGTATTGATAGTATGTTTTGCTTTTTAATTCCGGCAGGGCTAGATTATGCAGTGATTCATAAATTTCCAGATCGAAAAAGAATGACGCCGCGAAATTTTTTGTCGCTATCCCGGTATTTGAATTAACGCCCAGCCCGTATTCGTTCCCCACGTATGGTTGCAGATAGTCGCGAACATTTTCAGCGCCTGTAAGACTTGAATAGTTCATTATTGCGTCCCACGCGGACTTGTTCGCGGTGACAGTGGGGCTCAGGGCCGTGAATTCTATGCCGTCGTTCCTGTTTAAACCGGCCGGATTAACATACAGGGCTTCAAGACCCGAGATTATCGCAGAGCCAGCGCCGCCCATGCCCATGGTCCTGACGGTTGTTGCGGCTTCGGTCAGTTCAGATGCGGCAGCTTCGCTTCCCAGTACCAGAATCGTAACAGCCGATATTATTTTAAAAAATATTCTATTCATTTTGCCCCCGTTTACAGAGTTCAGATGCTGCAAACGCATGCCTCAGGCGCGCCCAGCATTCCACCTACGAGAAAAGCTTTCATTATTGAGCAATCCGCAAGTGATATATCGTTTTTACTTGTAACCGAAAGGTCGATCATCATGGCTTCAAGCGCTGAAGTAAATGATTCCACCGTGCCTTCTATTCCGTTCCACAGGCTTGAGCCGTCTGCGTATTCAATACTTGCCTTTGCGACCGCGTATGTATAAATTATTTCCAGAACGTCATCATCCCGGATTGACGAGCAGCCAAAACCGGCGTCAGTCCGGTTATCGTTCGGATTTTTATCTCCCCGCGCCGAAAGTACCGTGGCAACTATTCCGTATGACAGTATGGTAAGGTACATGTTCATTTCATTGGAACGCAATGATGCGTTTGCGTTGAAACCTATAAGGCTGTTTCTCGCTTCGATTGCGTACGCAAGCTCGGTGCCTGTCGGTGATCCAACGAGGTTCAGGTATTGAACAAAAGGGCTTGTGGAAACATCAACGCTGCTGGAAAAGGAGGTCATGTTAAAACCTATATCCAGGAGTCCTATTCCTGCTGCTCCGGCGTATGCAGAAGAGCGTAATGTCGCTATTTCAGGATCAGTGGGAAAATTTATTGCCAGCGAGTCCAGAATATCTATGGCCCCTACATAGTCTCCGCGATCTATACATATCTTTGCATTTTCTATCATGGCGTCTTTTTCACTGGGATCCCCAAAGTCTTTCCAAAGGTTACAGGATAATAGATTACTAATTAAAACCAGTGTTATTAAATAGTTACGCTTCCATGTGCTCATCTGATAAACCTCCCGTGTTTATCCTCACAAGGTTTCTTTCGGCCTAAAAAAGCTTATGTATTAGTTTTTTTTTCTGATATTTTGGGATTATGTCAAAAAAACGTATATTATATGTTCTGGAAAATCCCCTCAAGTGCCTTGAAATTACGGCAAATATGCTGTTTGAGAGTAAAAAGCACAGAAATATCATTATATTACCTGAGTTCATCGAGCCATGGCGTTTTGAATCCCTGTTATTAAAGAACAGGCAATATATGGCGGGTCTTGAGATATACGGTATTTCCAATTTGCCGGAGCTTTTATTAAAGAAGGCAGGCTTTGTAAAAGAAATTACTGACAAAAAACGTATTGATCAGGTTTTATTGTCCGAATTTTTTGCACGGAAAACCACCAGGGGGACCGCAAGGCTTATGATCAACGCCATATCAGAGCTAAAGCAGGCATTCTTTGAATTGGATTATTTAAAAGACGTATTTGCGGATTCGGGCGATGAGGCACAAAAGCAGTTATTGAGTTCTTTTGATGAATACAACAGGCTATTGGAAAATAACAACTGTTACGACGAAGGAGATTTGCAGAGGCTCCTGTTTGAATATCTCTCGGATCCGTTATATACCCGCAGAATTTTTTCCGAAGGGACTGATGTGTTTTTTACGGGTTTCATGGAGTTTACTTCCAGAGAATTAATTAATATAGAATTGCTTTCCAAATGTTCTGATAACTGTTCCGTTATTACAGGTGATATTTTTTCCGCCGGCACCGAATATTCCCGTATTTTAAGCGAGTCTTTTTTATCGATGAATTTTGAAGTCCGGAAAATAACGGATGCTGCTTCGGATACTGCTAAAGTTGTTTACGGTTTTGACAGCCATAATGACGAGGTATCGGGCATCGGCAACACCAACGGGGGAAGGGATATTTCTATTTATACTCCGGCGAGGTTTGAACTATATCATTCACTATTCAGGTATTATCTTGAAGATGTTCAGGTACAGAGTGTACCAAGACTGGACAGGTCTCAGGTTCTTTCTTTTGTCGTTGCCATACTGAGATGCAGGGCCGAATCATTCAGGCATGGTGACTTTTTGAAGTTGTTATACTGGCGTTCTCTATGGGACTGTCATGATGATATTCTGAAACTTGTTTCTTTCCTTAATGACAAAGGCCTTTTTCCGTCAGGCATTGATTATTGGCGTAAGCTGAAACAGATGAACAGGCACGAAGCGGCACTAGATAATATTATATCGTTCATGGAATATATATATGACTTGTTTCCGGAATCCGCAAAACCGGTTGTTTATGCCAAGGGTATTGCTTCGGTTTTTGAAAGGGTAAATAATGTCGGAAAAGTTTCATCCACGGAAAAAAATGAAATATCAGCCGTATCGAACCTGGCTTTCAGGGTTGCCGAAGCTTTGCAGTATGTTCAGCCCCATATAAGCGCGGATTTATTTGCCGGAAAACTTTATATTCACGCGGAAGAAAACTATATGATTAATTCCGTGCCCTGCATATTGCCCTGTACCATTTCCCCTGTCAGGCTCCTGACTTCCAATATTAATGATCAGGTATGGTTTACCGGCATGAGTGAAGAAGCGGTTCTTTCAATGTTATCCAAAGATGTGGTTTTCAGCGAACAATTGTTTATTTATCTCAGAAATCACGGGTTGGTTAAGCCCACGCGCAGGGAATCGTACCTTAATCAATGTGAGTTTTTAAAGAGCTCCCTCAGGTATGCCCATGTGTCATATGTAAAATCCGAGGGAAAAGTTTCAAAACTTATTCCTGATGAAAGGGAATGCGGTTACAAAACGGAAAAGACTTCTTTTGTTCTGGGAGCCTATTCCCTGTTATATCCTGATCCTGTAAGCATTGAAAATAATAAGGCGGAAAAGGTTACGGTATCGGGAATAGAGAGATATATTGAATGTCCGTATAAATATTTCGCCTTTAACATGCTGGACATGAAAGCGGATGCCGCAGACGATTTGTCAGCTACGGCGTTTAGCGAGGGTAGTATACTACATGAGTGTATACAGTTAACGATAAAAGACGTGGTTGCCGGCATGAAAATTGATATCAGAGGAAAAATGAACGGGATTATCCAAAAATACGAAGATGAATTTAAATTAAACGGTTCTCCGCTCAATAAATCGATGGGTGACAGGCTTGCCGGGATCATTAGCCGTTTTATGGAAACCGAAAAGGCTTTTTTCGATAGCTGCGGCAATCTGGAAATACTATGTAATGAAAGGGAACTTGAGTGTTATTTGCATACCGACGGTAAAGGGGGTATTTACGTAGACAGGGATAAGAACGGTATTCTTCTTGGCTTGAGGATAGACAGGATGGATCTGGACAAAAAAACAAACAGTATCTTTGTTATTGACTACAAAAAATCAAAGACACCTTCAAGGGCGGAATTTATCACCGGTGAAAAAATACAAATACCGTTATATATACTGGCTGCTTCCGCCAGTTATCCTGAATATGATTGTGCCGGAGGGTACTATATCAATCTTACCGACAATAAACGGGGATTGAGGATACTCAAGGCTTCGGCGGACGTTTTATGCACGGGTTCAGCCAGAAGTTCTTCCTGTATTGAAACAGACGACGGTAATTTTAATGATATGTTGAAAAATCAATTATCCGTAAAAGCGTACAATGCCGTAACCGGTATGCTTGCGAACAGGTTTACGCCAATGCCTCTGAAACAGGAGTTGTGCAATAAATGTGAATTCAGGGGAGGCTGCCGTGTCCTCTATTGAGCTTACCAGCGCGTCCGCGGGAAGCGGAAAAACAACAAGGCTGATAGGCAGGCTTGGTGAAATACTTTTAACTGTTTCGCCGGACAGTGTCGTGGCTATTACCTTTACAAATGCGGCGGTAAGGGAAATAAGGGAACGTATAGGGGATGCCGGTGATCTTGCAATTTGCACGATTCACAGTTTTTTTGCGTCCATTCTGAAAGAACAGGCCCTTAATATAGGGATTAGCCCTCTTTTCGATATTCTGGACGAAAACGAATCCGCGTATATTTTTAAGGAGATAACTAAAAAAACAATATTGAAAAATGTGTCAGCGAGTGTTTACCGGAACATACTTGCCGACTACGGTATGGACAATCTGGTATCCATAATGCTTAAAATGGAAAACCGTTATTCGCTGGTAAAGCGCAACATCGGTCTTTCATTCAGGGATTTTCTTGAAATAGAAAGAAACGCCGAACACGAACTTTTGATCTCAATTATGGGTGATAATTTTATTGATGGTGTAGTGGATGTTTTGCTAAATTCGTCCTGCAGGAGTGAAGATAACAGCCTTGAGAGGGAGAGACGTTCTCTTCTTCCGTACCTCTCTGAGCTAAGGCCGCTGGCCGTCAGATATAACAGGGACAGTACTGACAGGGAAATATTCAGGCAACTTTCGGATCTTCTTAAGGAAACGAAAAAAATTAAATCGGTGAGAAACCGTAAAAGCATTAAAGGCTGGGCCGGTGAAGAGGAAATGACGGCAGTGCAGAATGCCATGCTGAGATTAAATGATATTATAGATCAGGTAAAGAAGCTGAATCTGGGTGACGATTCCGTATCGGAAACCGCGGCAAGGTACGAGGAATCCGTGGTAGAGCTTTTTAACGATATACATTCCGAATTCGCAAAAACGAAACAACAACTTGAAGCGCTTGACTATAACGATATAGAGATAATGACTCATGACCTGATTTTTTCCAGACCCGATATAGCAGCAAGCTACAGGAGCAGGTACAAGTATATACTGGTTGACGAGTATCAGGACACCAATTCGATGCAAAGGGATATATTGCTTAAGCTGTCGGATAATTTTTATTTTGTTGGCGACGCTAAACAGTCAATATACAGGTTTAGGAACGCTGACGTCAGCGTATTTATTGAAACGGAAAAGAGTCTTTTAAACAAAAAATCGGATGAACTCCGGCGCAATTACCGAAGCCTTAAAAATATTGTCGGGTTTGTAAACCGGAGTTTCGGCATTCTGTTTAACGAGATGGTGGAAAACAGGCGGGAATTTGAT
>JAFGOL010000184.1 GCA_016926495.1 Oligoflexia bacterium | reverse complement strand
GTCTTAAGCGTGCCGTCCTTCATTATAATATTTACCTGTCCGCTAAAACATGTTACTGCAAGGGCCATAAACAACATCATTAATATGATTTTTTTCATGGTTCACCTCGCTACCGGCTTGACAGTAACCAGCCGTTTTTCCCATTTTATGGTATACGCGTCGCCTCCGGGCTTTTCCCAGTGGAGCACTTTCAATTCCGCGGCTTTGCTGAAACCACCCGAGATAAGCGCCTTCGCTGCCGCCTCAGGCGTTTCTACAGTTACACCGTTCACCTCATATATCACGTCCCGCGGCCGCAAGCCGGCTTTATCTGCCGGCCCGCCGCCGTAAACCACTGATACAACCGCGCCTTTTTTCTTTATCTCCTTTTCCTGGTCAGCAGTCATGGAAGAAAACGAAAATCCGTATGAAGCGCCCAGCTTTAACCCGTTGGCCTTCATCATTGAATAAAACGCGTCGCCGTATTTCTGCGCCTCGGCATATGAGGAGCACACAAACACTGCCATCGGCGATGAGGCTATGTACAGCACCCTGTTATTTATGGAAATATCCGTTATGTCCCTGAAATTCACGGCAACATTGTTTTCCTTGTTGTATGTCGTGACCGTTGTCTGGTTCGAGCCGCTGTACACAGGCACGTAGTTCCAGCCCAGGAAAAATCCGCCGAAACTCGGCACGTACTCAGTGTTCTCGTACGTTTCCTGCCATTTCTGGCTAATGCGGATCGTGAACTTGTCCACGTCCACGCTTGAAATGCCCCTGCCGTTTATAGAGGCCCCTGCAGGCAGGCTCTTTAAAACCGATACAGCCTCGTCCATGGAGTAAATAAAAGCCGGCCTGTACCAGGTCTCGCCTGAGCTTTCCGCAGGCCAGTTGACCGTTTTCGTGGAAAACGAACACCCGGACAGCATCAGTAAAACCGGTATAAAAAGCATAATTGCTTTTCTCATGGCATCCAATCCTCCTGTTATATTTTGTAGAGACAGAGCTTGCTCTGTCTCGCCTTATTACAGGAGACACAGCAAGCTGTGTCTCTACAAAAAAATAATACTAGATTTTATATTTTTTTATCTTCGCCATCAGCGCGGCCCTGCTCACTTTCAGCGCCTTTGCCGCCTTAACCTTGTTCCCACCGGCCTCTTCCAGCGCCTTTACTATCATTTTCTTTTCGTAATCGTCTTTTTTGCCCTGCAGGCCGTCCTTTGACGCTTTCCCTGTTTTTCCCGTCTGTATCTCATACGGAAGATCCTTTACTTCTATTTTCGCGGCCGTGGACAGCACGAGCACGCGCTGTATTATATTTTCCAGTTCCCTTATATTGCCCGGGAACGCGTACGCCGAAAGCGCGGCAAGGGCTTCGGCTGAGATGCCTTTTACCCTGAAATTATTGTATTCCGCGTATTTTTTTATGAAGTGCGCCGCAAGAGCCGGTATGTCTTCTTTTCTCTCGCGCAGGGCAGGCACGTTTATCTCCACCACATTGAACCTGTAATACAGGTCCTCCCTGAATTTGCCTTTCTTTACCTCTTCCTTTAGGTCCTTGTTTGTGGCGGCAATGACGCGCGCGTCAGCTTTCAATGTCTTTTCCCCGCCCACCCGCTCAAAAGCCCTGTCCTGCATCACTCTTAAAAGTTTTACCTGCAGGTTGACTGGAAGGTCGGCTATCTCGTCCAAAAATATCGTGCCGCCCTCTGCCAGCTCAAACCTTCCTTTTTTCGCGTAAAGCGCGTCAGTGAAGGCGCCTTTTTCATGGCCGAAAAGCTCTGACTCCAGCACGCCGGGCGCGAGCGCGGCGCAATTTACCTTGATAAGCGGGTTGTCCTTCCTCGCGCTTTTATAATGTATTTCCTCGGCTATGAGTTCCTTGCCCGTGCCCGACTCGCCCGTAATCAGCACGTTCGCGTCGCTTGCGGCCGCCTTGCCGGCGAGATCAAGGGCTTCCTTGAGCTTTTTACTTGTTCCGATTATTTCCTGCTTTAACACGCTTTTTAGATACGCGTTCTCGTCCTTTATCTTTTTTGTGGACAGGATCTTGGCCACCTGCAGGCGTATGTGGTCTATGGAGAACGGTTTTGTAATGAAATCAGCAGCGCCTTTTTTCATGGCGGAAACCGCCGCGTCCACGTTCCCGTGCGCGGTGATGACGATAAATTCGGTGCCTGGCCTTGATTTCTTTACTTGTTCCATGAAAGTCAGGCCGTCTATGCCGGGAAGTTTCAGATCGGTTATTATGAGGTCAAACTCCTGCGTTTTGAGCTTTTCCAGGCCCTCTTCCGCGGTCTCGAAGTCCGCTGTATTGTAGTCTTTCCCCGCCAGCGCCTCGCGCAGTATCTCCCGCAAGCTCTCGTTGTCTTCTATAATCAATATATCGTGCATTCGTACCTCTGTTTTAATATATCAGCATTATACAACATTATTTTGAATTTTCATTGCTAATTCCGCCTGTCCTTTCTTTTGCAAAACTTGAATTATTGCTTTTTGCCAGTTTACATGAAGTTTTTTAAAAATATCATTCATTTCTTCTGTTTTTTCCTGTTTTAACAACAACTCCAATATTGCCACTGCGTGATCAAAGTTCTTTTCAGCTTTTTCCCTGTTTTTTCTGCGCGGGTTTATCAACAAATAATGAAATGCCAAAGCAGCGGGATGGGCTATATTTACTCTTATCCCTTCATGGGAAACAGTCATCACATTTTCATATAGTACGTTCATGAATCTGAGAGCCGCGGCATTTACCCCCAGATTAGGCAGAGGCACAGGCTTTCCATCCACACCTTTGCCCTTTTCATGGACTATAAACTCGACCAACAGGTCTGGATGTAGAAGTTTGATAAAACCCTCATTACCCTTAAACTGGACTATATATCCCAGATCCTTCAGCGCTTCCGGTAAATTAATTTTATTTATCATTCTTGCTGGTTTCGGCACCAAAAAATCCACATCTATGGTCCTAATGGGCGGTATCTTACCGGCGTCTTTGCCGAAATACCCGTTATAAAGGAATATGTTCCAGCTCCCGGCAATCATCAGGTCACTTAAAACACCGGCTTTATCAAGCCTTCTAAGAACTTCTGTAAACAGCTCATATTTCTCTTTTTCCACGTAAAATACCCCTCAGATATTTTATTCGTATTTTTAACTGTGATAACAGGTTCCTATATTTAGCCCTTAGTTTTTTTACCTCTTCATACTGCAGTATCTTATCCTGCGCCACTTTTCCCACGTACTTGTAGAGGATTTTTCTGCCTTTTCTTTGCATGATGTAATAATACGGCCGTCCGCCGATGATCCGCTTTACAAGCGCGCCTTTGGGCAGCTTGTTCAGTGCTTTGTCGTATTCGCCCTTCATTAAAACCGCATTCTGCAGTTCTTCCCTTAAAACAGCTTTTATCACCGGCATATGCGCCTCCTTTTACCTTACAACCTTACGATTAGTATACATTGTAAGGTAATTAAGTCAAGCAAAATTACCTTACAAACTATGCGATACTATATATTGTTAGGTAAAAAAGTGTTTGTCCGGCTGGATAGGATCGCATTCTTCAAAGATTCAAACCAGGCTTTGACGTTTGTTTCGTTATTTTTGCCTTATGACAATTCATTCAATATTGGAATTTTGTATTACTTCACCAAACAATTTTTCTTGCACATCTTCATTATCAAAAATATAATTATATCCCCGTT
>JAFGOL010000183.1 GCA_016926495.1 Oligoflexia bacterium | reverse complement strand
TCGTTCATGGTGCTGGAAATCTATTATGTAGACTTCTTCGGGCAGCGTCTTGCCTTTTCTTAAAAACTGGGCGCCGAGCGCCGGATGTTTAAGATATAATTCGTATTCTTCCTTGGCATATTCCCCGATAGGCTTATTGTAATCAAACCCCATGTCGCGCTTGCCTACGTCGTGCAGGATAGCCCCGATACCGAGGTTATACATTTTGGTGTCGTCAAGGTTAAGCACCTTGCCCATTGAGAGGGAAATCGTGGCCACATTATACGCGTGCTCGAAAAGGTTAAAATCATCCTTGTATGTTAAAAGAAAATTATCCAGGAAGTTGGGCCTGTTCTCGAGATCCTTGATAATATTTCCCGTTACGTCGCCTGAAAAAGACAAAGCCTGATCCGGATTTGTAAAACTGTATACTTTCTCGATTTTCTGGGTCGCTATCTTTCTGCATTTTTCCACGGTTTTTTTTGTGTAGCTGGTAATACGGCCTTCAGCCTCTTCTCTTTTTCTTTGTTCGGTTACCGCCGTGTAAATTTCCCAGGTGTCGGAGTCATTCTCAAGTATGTAAAGGTTTTTTACGCCCTGCTCTTTAAGTTTTTCGATCCTGGCGATATTCGGGATGTCCTGGTTATTGCAAAACTTGACATACTTGCTGCCCAGATGAAGAAAAAGATCGCAGGGCAGGTACTGATCATAATCGAGTTCTTCGAATTCTATAGGCTTGTATTTTATTTCGTTATCAGACATTCAGCACGTTCCCCGTATAGTTAAGTTTAACCTATATTTGGTATATGTAAATACTCAGTTCAGTTCAAAATATTTGCAAAAGGAAAACCTGGGTTCATACTGATGACCGAAGTCCATAATATAGAAATAATGGTGGCTGTTTATGGGATATTCAAAAGAGCATTTTGTTTCAGGCTCGTTAAAATGGATACAGTCGGTACATTTATATTTAAGGCTGAATTCTTTTACCTGTTCTTTGAATCCGGCGGAAAAGGGAAAATCCATTTAAAGCAAAATAATTATAATTTAATATAATGCTCGTGGTTCTTGTAAAGTCCCTTGGTGTACTTGATCCTGTTACCGCAGGCGGGGCATACCAGAAACATTCCGTTGGTAGAGCCTCCTTTTACCTTTACGAGTTCCATATCCTTACCGCAGTTGTTTGCGGGGCATTTAACTATCAGTCTGCCTCTGTTGACGTTTTCTGCAGTATTGTTACCTTTTGCCATGAGCGGCTACCTCCAGAATAATTTAGGGCATATTATCAAAAAAGCCTTGTTAGTGTCAATAGCGTATTTAATTAACATGTAAAAAACCGCCCAGAGAATGCTTGTAATATGGGGGTTTGTCAGTTATAGAATTATCTGTTTGATAATTATCAGAGGGAGGAAACTTAAGATGTCCCATCCATTCAAGGCATACGACGTAAGAGGTCTTTACGGTAAGGATATTGATGAGGATCTGGCATATAAAATAGGCAGGGCTTTTGTAGAATATACAGGGGCGGCTAATGTTGCCGTAGGCCGTGATATGAGGCTTTCATCGGCTTCGTTGTCCGAAAATCTGATTAAAGGCATTACGGATGCAGGTGCCGACGTGATTGATATAGGGCTTGCCAGTACTGACATGCTGTATTTTGCCTCCATTGATCTTGGCACTGACGGCGCGATCCAGGTAACAGCTTCCCATAATTCCAAAGAATATAACGGATTTAAGTTTTGCAGGCAGAACGCTATACCAATAGGTATTGAAAGCGGTCTGGCCGATATTGAAAAAATTGTAAGATCCGGTAATTTCTCGACAGTTGTCAATAAAGGAAAAGTTACATCCAGAAACTTAAAAAGTGACTTTATCAGTTTTATGCACTCATTTGTCAATCCCGCGGATTTGAAGCCTCTTTCGGTTGTGGTTGATACCGGAAACGGGATGGGCGGCTATATTATTCCGGACCTGCTGGAGGGTTCTCCGGTAAAGGTAACACCCATGTTTTTTGAGTTGGACGGGACTTTTCCTAATCATGACGCGAATCCTCTTGAAGAGAAGAACAGAAAAGACCTTATATCCAGAGTTGTTGAAACAGGTGCTGATCTTGGTGTCGGCCTGGACGGTGACACTGACAGGGCGTTTTTTATAGACGGAAAAGGTAATTTCTGCAGCGGTGATTTTATTCTCGGGCTTTTGGCAAAGGATGTGCTTAAAAAGCACAGGGGGGCCACGATAGTATATGATGTAAGATGCTCAAGATATGTAAAGGATACTGTTGAAAAACTGGGTGGTATACCGAAGATGTGGAAGGTCGGACACGCATACGCAAAGATATACATGAAGGAAACCGGCGCGGAGTTCGGAGGGGAGGTTAGCGGCCATTATTACTTCAGGTACAAGAACGCGTACTTTGATTCGGGTAACCTTACGGTACTGGTTTTACTTAAGGTCCTCAGCGATTACAATCTTACCCTGACCGAAGCGCTTGAGGAAACTTCCGGATATTTTATCAGCGGAGAGATAAATTCGGTTGTCAAGGACCCGGATTTAAAGATCGAGGCGGTAAAAAAATACTACGAGGAAAGGGCCGAGTGTAT
>JAFGOL010000182.1 GCA_016926495.1 Oligoflexia bacterium | reverse complement strand
GTCGCCCAAAAAGGCGCAAGATGGAAAGAACTGCCGGTACGCATACAGGTAAACCCCGGTAATTCAGGACTAAGCGCAGGGGAAACGGAAAAGGTATTGTCAAAAGCAATGCAGACATGGAACAGCGGAGTGGGTTACGAGACCCTTGAATCAACCGGAATTGACTACTCTATTGACGCGTCAAAAGTGCTCGACAGGGACGGTAAAAATGCAATAGCTTTCAGCGATAATTTTTACCTTGAGTCAAGCGGTTTCGACTCTGATCTTGTAGTGGCCATCGGAGGCCAATACGGGAACGGAGAGGAAATGACCGACGGTTTCGTACTCTTTAACAGCGAAATGGTAGCGTGGACAACCGACAACGAGTCCGGCGGAACTCGCGGCATGTATACGGATGATCTGGAAACCGTGGCGCTGCACGAACTGGGGCACGTGCTGGGACTCGGACATTCCGAACAATACGAAGCCGTAATGAGCGCGCAGAGAATGAAACAGCAGGTAAGAGAACTCACTAATGACGATATTACAGGCGCAAAATTCCTTACCAGCGCAAGCGCCCAGGGCGGAAGCGCCTTTTCAGATTCGGGCGGCTGCGGATTCATCAACAATCCCTCTTCGGGAAGTTCCGCAAACAACGGCATAATGGTGTCAATAATGATACTGTTACCGGGCACGGTGCTAATATTCATGAGAAGAAAAGCCGCGATTAAAAACCGCAAATAGCCTTACAGGCAAGCTCATCGGCCCTGTCATTAAACTTGTCGCCGCTGTGGCTTTTTACCTTGATCCACTTTATGTTGATTTTGGATAATCTTACGAAGTCCCTGTAATTTTGGGTCAGGGGAAGTTTTGCTTTCCACTCCCCTGTCACCCAGCATTCTATTCCCTTGTAATCATAATGGACTTCAATACCTTTAACTCTACTGGCATTACACCACTCTATCGTCTTTTGAACTGCCATCAGTTCGCCCGCCACCTGCCTTGTACCCTGTACTTCTTCGTCGGCAAGCTCACCGCTGAGTTCGTCAACTACTTCACTGTTCTTTACAATTACGGTAGCCCATCCGACCCGGCCGTCCCTGTAAGAACCGTCCACGTATGCCTTCAGCATCAGATTCATGCCTTGTTTATAAGTTCTTTTCCCCTGTAAACAGGCTTCATGCCGCGTCTTTCCATCTCTTCTTCAATCCTGAGAAGCTGGTTATATTTTGCAATCCTGTCGGTCCTTGAAAGAGAGCCTGTTTTGATCTGTCCGTTGCCAATGGCAACAGCAAGATCCGCAATCGTGTAATCGGATGTTTCACCGGAACGGTGGGAAATAACGGCAGTATAATTGTTTTCAAAAGCCAGTTTTATCGCCGAAATGGTTTCCGTAAACGAACCTATCTGGTTAAGCTTTATTAAAATGGAATTCCCGATGTTTTCATCAACACCTTTTTTAAGTCTTTCAATATTTGTAACAAAGAGATCATCACCGACTATTTGCAGTTTATTGCCCATATTTTCCGTAAAGACCTTCCAGCCGTCCCAGTCATCCTCGTTAAAACCGTCTTCAATGGAAATAATCGGGTACTTTTCGCAAAGCATGGCGTAATAGTCGGCCAGTTCCCCGGCGCCTATGTCCTTCCCGTCTATATTATATTTTCCGTTATCATAAAATTCAGATGATGCGGCATCAAGTGCTATAAACATATCTTTTCCGGGTGTGTAACCGGCATTTCCGATAGCCTCAATAATACACTTAAGGGCTGTTTCATTGTCGGGAAGGCTTGGAGCAAAACCGCCTTCATCGCCTACGGAAGTTGCCAGCTTTCTGGAGCCAAGCACCTTTTTAAGAGCGTGAAAAGTTTCGGACCCTGCCCTTAAAGCCTCGCTGAATGAATCAAAACCAGCCGGCATAACCATGAATTCCTGTATATCAACATTTGTATCCGCGTGGCTGCCCCCGTTCAATATGTTCATCATGGGGACCGGAAGCTTGGGTTTAAGGTTAGGGAACTCGTTCCTGTTTATGAACTCCCACAAAGACATCTTCGCGTTAAGTGCCTGCGCCTTTAAAACAGCCAGTGACACAGACAATATCGCGTTTGCACCCAGTTTTTCCTTGTTCTTTGTGCCGTCGAGTGAAAGCATCAGTTCGTCGCACCTGCGGTAATCGGGTTCCATTCCCCTGACCTTCGGGGCAATAATGCTTCTTACGTTTTCCACCGCTTTTTTAACGCCTTTTCCGAGATATCTTGATTTATCCCCGTCCCTGAGTTCAAGGGCCTCATGGGAACCGGTGGAAGCACCGCTCGGGACCGCGGCCCTTGCCGTTATTCCGTTATCAAGATAGATATCAGCCTCTACAGTAGGGTTTCCCCTGGAATCCAGGATTTCCCTTGCCAGAATTTCAGTAATCTTTGCCATTTCAAACCTCCGGGTAAAATATTTTATATTTCAATCATTGACATAAGATGTTCAAACCTTTTGTCAGCGTCTTTTCTGCTTGTTTTTTTCAGGGCCTCAACCCCAAAATCATTAACGGTAAAAGACGCCATTACAGTGCCGTAAAGCATCGCCTTTTTTATTTCCTTCAGATCAAGCGGCTCCCTGCATGTTGCAAGATACCCCGTAAATCCTCCGGCAAATGTATCCCCTGCGCCAGTGGGATCAAACACCTCTTTAACAGGATACGCAGGAATGTAAAACAAATTTTTCTTTTTATGGTACATAAAGGCACCGTATTCGCCTCTTTTTATAATAATAACCTTCGGGCCGTATTTAACTATCTCCTCGACAGCGGTAAAAATATTGCTCTTTCCGGTAAGTTGCCGTGCCTCGTGCTCATTAATTATCAGGACATCGGTTTTTGCGATAACCCTGTCCAGGGCCTCCCTTTTTCCGCTGATCCAGAAGTCCATGGTATCCGTTATTACAAGCTCGGCGGCTTCCGCACTGTCAATAACTTTGAGTTGTATTTCGGGATCTATATTAGCCAGGAAAAGCACGCCGCACTTTTTTGCGTCCCTGTTAAAAGAAGGATTATAGTCCAGCAACACATTAAGATGGGTCGCTATGGTGTCCCTGCTGTTCATATCATCGCTGTACTTGCCTTCCCAGTGAAAGGTAAGACCAGCCCCGGAAATTTCTATATTCGCAGTGCCTATGCCCTTTTGATTAAGGTATTCCAGGTATTCCCCGGGAAAATCCCCTCCCACGATGGCCGAAAGCTCAACCCTTGTAAAAAGCGATGCGGCAAGCGAAAAATAATTCGCTGATCCGCCGAGTATTTTTTCCTTTTTTCCGAACGGGGTCTCAAGGGTATCAAAAGCCATTGTCCCGGATACCAGTATATTTTTAGCCATTATAATTACTTACTCCCGTAGTATTTACCGAGCAGCAGTTCCAGTTTTTTATATGTATCCTTTGGAAAAGTTTCAGGATTTGTCATTACCGTGTTTTTAAGGGCGTTTTCGCAGCCGCAGTCTTCAAGCTTTGCCCAGTTCACGCCCGCGTACTCGGCAAAACGCCTTATCAACGACTTTGCGCCCGCCACATTTGATTTAATGGTATTTATAATTGCCTCAACGGTAACATCTTCTTCATCTTCGTTCCAGCAGTCATAATCAGTTGAAAGGGCAACTACGGCAAAGTGAAGCCCGGCTTCCCTCGCGAGCTTGTACTCGGGGCAGGCGGTCATGCCTATTACGTCAACACCGAGCATTCTGTAGAAATTCGATTCAGCCCTTGTTGAAAACTGGGGGCCGTCTATACATATATATGTTCCTTTTGAATGCATGTGATGATCCGGGTCCCTGACCTGATAGAGCATTTGATTAAGCACCGGGCACACGGGGTCCGCAAGCGGAACATGAGCGACTATTCCGTTGCCGAAAAAACTGTTAACCCTGGTGGCTTTAGTTCTATCAATGAATTGATCAACAATGACAAAATCACCGGGTTCTATTTCCTCTTTCATGCTTCCAACGGCGCTTATGGAAATCAGCGCCTTTACACCCAGTTTTTTAAACGCGTATATATTGGCCCTTGAATTAAGCTCTGAAGGCATTATTTTGTGCCCTTTGGCATGACGCGGTAAAAAATAAAGCTCTACATCACCTATAGTGCCTTTAACAAAAGCGTCCGAGGGGACTCCGAACGGAGTATCCACCCTTACTTCACTGATATTGGTAAGTCCTTCGATTTCATAAAGCCCGCTGCCGCCTATAACGCCTATACGTTTTGTCTCTGCCATCGCAACCTCCCAAATACCGTATTGATCACGCAAAGTTTTTACACTACGGATTAAGGAAGTACAACAAAAAAACCGGCTTTCCTTTCGGAAAGCCGGCCGTATATCTTAAAATTAATTATTATCAGACGCCCCTGTTGCTTCCTGTCATCGTTGTCATACCGGAAGAAGAACCTGTATACCAGCCTGAACGTGACATGGAAGATTCCCACGCGGCCCTGCTGCCCATGAATCCCAGGTTACCCGAACCGCCCATTCCGTTACTGATTGTGCTTGCAAATTCCCTTGCCATAAGGGCCTGCATACCGTCAGGGCTCCTGTTTATCGAAGCATAATACGCAATCTCGGGATCTTCGGCTTCCCACGGAAGCATGGGCCCGCCTGTTCCGTTAAGAAAAGCGAGCTTTGTTGCGTCATGGTACATGTTTTCAGTGGTAAGAAGATACTGTTTATCCCTAGCCCTTAGCGTTTTATAATAATGTTTTGTTTCATACATATCAGCCGCGTCATGCGATACACCTATAAGTCCGTTCATAATCGCGCCTATCGTATAAGGTATCGGATTCGGAGTGGCGCAGAAACGGCCGAACATAATGCCTGAGCCGCCGCCCATTCCGTTATTGCCGGAACCGCCAAGGCTATTAAAATTAATGTTTTTCAAGCTGTTAACTTCCCTGTTAAGAAGATCTTTCTGAGCTCCCAGATATCCTATATAAGCATTAAAAAAGTCACCCGCTGATGATGAGCTGCTATTCAATTCCTGCGTTTTATTGGCAAAATAATCAGTAGCAGACTTGAACGGATCATCATAAAGCTGAGCTGCGGCAGAGCCTATGAGCAAATAGGTCCCGATCACCAGAGTTATTAATTTCCCCCATTTCATAACACACCTCTTATTAAGTTTATTAAATCTTTCCTCGCACTTTTAATACTGCAACAGGTGTGCCATAAATCGTAACTATTTGAATTTATTGAATTTTGGCTCAAAAAGACTAAAATTTATAATATAAAAAACTATACACTTTTATATCAGGTGTATAAAAATTATACAATATAAAGAAATATTATTTATATCTTAAATCTTCATCATATACAGGATCTTGTTATTAACGGAATCATATAATTCCATACATTCCTTTTGTACATACCCGTTTTGCCTGATCTCGTTTTCAAGCTCAGGATACGCCTTGAAAACTCCTATTAATATGGAAAGCTTGGTCCTGTATGGAAATTCCGCGACAAGGTACTTGCCCTCGGGTACGATCTTGATCTCATAGGATTCCCTGATGGCTTTTACAACATCCATGGTGGGTTCGTCGACAATAACCCCTATGTCACTCCTGCACTGGTCCCTCGGCGTAGTTTTGGGATCATCATAGTATATTCCCATGCCTTTTGTGGTCTTGATCCCCATTGCCTCAAGGTCCTTGTACACCTTCTCAAAAACCGGCCCGGTCCTGGAATAGTCGCCAGTAAATTCCTGGTAAGCTATTGTATAGGGACCCATATCCATCGCGACATATTCAACGCTGCTGAACAAACCCGAATACGCAAGGACTCCGAGAACAACCACGATTATTCCCGCGAGCAGGAACATTGTATATTTAACAAATTTTTTCATAAATCAGCCTCCATATTTTTTTACAGCATTATCAGCCAAAATCAATTATAATATCCCGCATGAACATACATAATTTAATATTCCTTATCCTTATCACACTTTCAGGCACTTTGCACGCGGAACTGCAGCAGTCCCTCAACGAATCAATAACAAAGATTGACGATGAAATTAAAAAAATTGAAAGCTACAGCGAAACGAGGAAATTGCTGACGGATGAAATCGCGGCCAACAAGGTCAAATTCTCGGA
Source organism: Oligoflexia bacterium (assembly GCA_016926495.1). Classification (GTDB taxonomy): domain Bacteria; phylum Bdellovibrionota; class JAFGOL01; order JAFGOL01; family JAFGOL01; genus JAFGOL01. The sequence continues at coordinate 3,778 of JAFGOL010000182.1, read as the reverse complement.
CATACTGATTTCGGTAACCTCAAACAACATATCAAAGGAAGACCTCAATGAAGCAAGAAAATCGCTGAAAACCGTTCTCGAAAACTTCAATAACAGGAAATCCGAACTGAATAAAATAATAGAATCGTCCGACAACTTTTACGAAGCCAACCAGAAGGCCCAGATATCGTTTAATGAAATATACAAACAAACACCCAAAAAAGACTGGAGGATAAAGCAACTCCTGAACAAACACCAGTCAAAATCAGAGGAATTCAACAACAGCCTTAAGGACCTCCTGATTTTCAGGCAGGAACTGACGGATTTTATCGTGCAGCTTAATGACTGGACGCAGAACCTGAAAAAAAACGTGAAGGCCAATACATTCAGATGGGAAAAGGAAAAAGTCCTGTTCTCCGCAACCGTACTTAGCAATATAATTACAGAAGTCACGGACATTCAGACCGCGTTCCGGGACCTGATATCCGATTACAATATAGCGGAGCCAAACAACCAGAAATCCTTTGATATCTTTTTGCTTGTAACTTCCCTGATCATATTTTGTTTTGTTTTAATGTCCGTGTTCGTGATCCATCCGCTCAAGGGCAGAACGTACAATATAAACAAGACAAACCTTATAGAGATCGCCCTCCTGAATTCAGTCCTGAAATACAGGTGGTTTTTCACGGTTTCGCTTTTTCTTTCGCTTATTGTTCTTACCTATATATTCTCATTTGACGCCTATCCCGCCATGATCTACACGGCGGTCCTGTCAGTACTTATCGCGTACACGATGTGGAAAATAGGAAGGCTTTTTACCAAAACGGTATTTTTAGGTGAGCACGGCCAGCTTCAATTCATAAGTGACAGGGAGAGAAAAAAAACAGCTTCAAGGTTCAATGCGGCGTACACGGCCCTATGCCTGGTACTGATGCTTAAAATACCCAAGGTAATGTACGGAATATCGGGTGATCTTTTTCATACGATATATTTCATCTCCTTCCTTATTTTCATATTTTTGTGCATCGGGGCTTTCTGGCGAACAAACATAAAGGCCATACTGGTTAATAAGAGCAAGCGCGTAAAATTCTTCGCGCGTGTCACCAGGGTATTGTTCCTCTTTATTTTATTCCTTATTTTCTGTTCGCTGGTACTGGAGGCGTCCGGATTTATAACCCTGAGCGAGACAGTGCAGATGATATTCCTGTATAATTTCACGACCGTTATCGCCGCGTGGATGCTTTACGCTATAGGTTCGGAATTTATAAACGTGTCTTTTATAAGATCGGTTGAAAAATCAAAAATACCCTTCCAGGAATCGGTTGCCATAAGAAACTTCAGCAACCTTTTCTTAAATTCAGCGCTTTTTATATTCACGATCATGCTGGTTGTTAAAGCATGGACCAGCTATATATTCATTATACCGTCGCTCATGGATTTATCCATACTCAGCGTCGGTGGACATGTCGTACAGATACACCACGTCCTGAAAATTATCGCGGCTTATTTTGTAGTAAGGTTCATATACATACTGGCCGTCTACTGGTGGGACGTTTTTATATTCGATTACCTGGACATAGACAGAAAATTCGAAGCCAATTTTTACGCGCTTACAAAATACTCACTGATACTGATCTTTATGCTTTTGTGCGGTTCAATACTGGGCTTTACGTACAGAAACCTTGCCATAATAGCGGGAGCGCTCGGCGTAGGTATCGGTTTCGGCCTGCAGAATATCGCCAACAATTTCATATCAGGTATAATCCTGCTTTTTGAAAGGCCCATAAGGGTGGGGGACGTGCTTGAGATAGACGGGGATTTCGTGATAGTCAAGCACATCGGTTCAAGAAGCACCATCGTCAATACACTCAACAATTCATCGATAGTAATACCGAATTCGCATATAATCTCAAACAATCTGATCAACTGGACGCTTTCCGACAACATCATAGGCCTGTGGGTAGAGGTCGGGGTGCAGTACGGAACAGATACCGGCAAGGTTACGGACATTATCGCTAAAGTGCTTGATAAAAATCCGCAGATACTGAAAACTCCCGTACCCAATATCCTGTTTTCGCAGTTTGCGGACAGCAGCCTCGTTTTCAGGGTCAGGTTCTGGATCGACAATCCGTTGGAATACCTGAACATTAAAAGCACTGTAATGCACGAAATTAACCGGAGTTTCGCTAAAAACGGTATTGTTATACCCTTCCCGCAAAGGGATGTTCACATAAAATCTGAAACCTGACTCAGTTTGTAGCGCAACTGTCCATGAGCTTGTTTTTTGTTCCGTCCTCACAGGCGGTTATGTCCACGGTACCGTCGAGTTTATAGGAAAAATTGACAAGTATCTCGGTCTCGCCCGCCTTTCTGCCCTTTAGACCTGAAAATTTGAGTTCCTTGATCAACACGTTGTTTTCCTCGAAATCGCTTTCACCCTGGTATACGGCTATACGCACCGTGTCCTGATTATCGTTCAGCGTTGAAAAGGTTTCCTCGACCGTACACGGTATAGGCGTATTTTTCCTTATAAGCTTGCTGCAAAAATTAGGCACCGTCCTGCCGTTTTTTTCTATCACACAGCTTACGCTAAGCGAATGCGGAGCTACATCGACAAGCACGGAATCGACCTGTCGGCCTTCTATGATGGCGGCCTGAATGGCGGCGCCGGTCACCACGGCGAGATCAGGATCTATTTCCTGGCTTACGGGTACTTTTAAAGCACTCTCAAGAACGTTTCGCACATAGGGTATTCTTGTGCTGCCGCCGACAAGCAGTATTTTATCAATATTCCTGTTCCCTATTCCGGATTTTTCGACAACAGCCCTGCACTGATCAACCGTTTTATCAATAAAGGGTTTTATAAGGTTCTCGAAATCCTCCCTGTAAAGAACCTCGTCAAAACCGAACTCCTTTATGGAAAGGGATTTCTTGACAACACTGGACAAATGGATCTTTGCCTGTTCGGATTCATTAAGCAAAATGGACATCGCGACAAGATTATCAATATCCGCGTTGCCGCCGGCTTTAATCTTTTTATAAAAACTGGAAAACAGGGCATAATCAAACCTGTCACCGCCCAGCGACCTGTCGCCGTCTGAAGCTATTACTTCAATAATGTCATCGTTTATCTCTATCACCGATATGTCAAAAGTACCGCCGCCGAGGTCATATACCATAACGTGGTTATTCTCAAGACCCTTGTTATGAAGGCCGTAACAAAGAGCGGCCGCCGTGGGCTCGTTGATTATCCTCACAACCTCAAGACCCGCCATGGCGCCGGCTTTAATAGTATCCTTTCTGGCCTTGTCATTAAAATACGCAGGCACGGTAATAACCGCCCTGGTAATCCGCTCCCCCAGTTGCTCTGACGCCAGCTTTTTGATCCTTTCAAGTATCTTCGAAGAAATTTCGTATGGTTTGTACGAAACATTTTCGGAGGTCAAAGGATTCCTGAGTACGATATCCTTGTTCTTTCCCATATAATTTTTTACGGACCTTATTGCTGAATCGGGATTTACAAGACAAAGGTCCCTGGCTTCTTCGCCCGCCACTATTTCACCTTTATCATTGTAGCCCACCACGGAAGGCAATATGTTGCAGTTCTGCGAATAGCCGGTTTTTACAAAAACAGGCCTGCCCTTTTTTATTACAGCGGCTGAAGCGTTTGTTGTACCCAAGTCAATACCAAGTATCATTTGCAGTTTCCTCCGGATAGTTCGTCCACTATTCGTGTTTTTTTGTTTTCAATATTAATACGATCAAGTCCCAGTCTCTTTTCAAAACGGGATATAAGCGT
>JAFGOL010000181.1 GCA_016926495.1 Oligoflexia bacterium | reverse complement strand
GTTACATGTTGCCTGCTGACACCCATTTTTTTAGCTAAATCTGATTTTGAAAGTTCCTGGATCTCAAGCAGGGCATTAATTCTATCAACTATCGTAATGTCCTTTTCCCATTCAGGGGTTTCTTTTATAACAGACGATAAAAACTCAGTATCTATGTTATCCGTTATTAACTTTAAAGGAATTTCCTTTTTTTGCACCAATAAGCCAAGCTCAATTAATTCCTGACCTATCTTTAGTGCTATTGATTTTTTAGTACTCATGTTTATTCACCTCTAATACCTCAATAATAATTGACTTGTTTATCATCCTGAAAATAACCCGATAACCTCTATTCAACCGGCAAGAATATTGACCCTTTCGCTTCCCTTTTAATTTTTCAAGCCTGAAACCTTTAACTTGTCTGAGACCGTCAAAGCCGTCAACACTAATTACAGATTTCCATGCTGAATAAGCTGCTCTGACAGGCTTAGCTAATTTCGGGAGATCCTTTTCCACTCTGCTTTCATCAACTACATACTTTTGCATTATCTGGTAATGTAAACTATATAGTTGACAATGTCAACTATATGTTGTTCAGCCCAAAAGCGTGAAAACAGTGTGAAATGTTTCTGGCAGAATATTTCTGATTATCGTGACTGGAGTACGTTAAGTATTTCCCCGTGCAGAAGGCCGTTTGTGGCTACTATCTGTTCCGAGTACACGGTAAAGGGTCCGCCGTTAAAATCAGAGACCATGCCGCCTGCTTCTGTTATTATCAGTGAACCTGCGGCCACGTCCCACGGTTTCAGCGTCTCTTCGTAGAATCCGTCGTATATGCCGCAGGCAAGGTTGCAAAGATCAAGGGCGGCAGAACCGGGCCTTCTTATGCCGTGGCAAATCCCCGTGAATTTTTTAAACAGGTTAACGGCCTTGTCCAGGAGTTCGTCACGCATGTACGCAAAGCCGGTGCCCAGCATCGCGCTCTGAAGGTCCTTTGTGTTTGAAACAAAAATTCTCTGATCATTAATAAAAGCGCCGCCTTCCTTAATAGCGTGGTATGTGTAATTGTTTGAAGGATTATATATAACTCCGGCGTGTATATCTCCGTCTATTTCAAGTCCGATTGAAATGCAGAACTGCGGGAACTTGTGATAAAAATTCGTGGTACCGTCAAGGGGGTCTATGATCCAGCGGTTTTTGCCGTCACCGGCAAGCCCGCTTTCCTCTGCGAGTATACTGAAGTCTTTTGTTTTTGAGAGTAAAAAGTCACAGATAGCCTCTTCGGATTTTTTATCCGCCTCGGTAACAAGGCCGGCCGCGTTGCCGAATTCCTCCTTTACGTCAAAATCAATATCCTTCTTAAAATAGCAGTTAAGGATTTTTCCTCCGATGTGGGCCGCCTTTATGGCTATCTCCCTGTAATGTTCAAGAGTCTTCATCTTTTCTCCTCATGAATTTATGAAAAGTATAACCTTCAATGGTTACTGAATATGTAAGTTTATACGGATTGCCGGGTTCCTTTATGTCAGTACCCTGTGAATAAAAAATTATTGTTTCAGGATTTATTCTTAAAATATGCCGTATACAGTCTTCGTTAATGGAATCATTGACAGCCATAAGCAGGCCGATCCAGTTTTTTTTGCCGGGTGGTGTGAATTTATTTTCACAAAAATCTCCAAGCCACCTGGCAAAGTTGTCCTGCGTAAAGAGCATGCAGTTATTTATCCTGTTTGCGCTTGTATTTATTTTGGCAAGTCCGGTATTTACACCGTTGCCGTCAATACAGTAGACCCTGTTATACAGGTCGTGTATGCACACGGGTATTATACCCGATAATGAATCCAGTATAATGGCGTTCCTTGTTCTGCCCCTGGGGGCGAACTCCGGAATTTTTTTAAGCAGTTTTGTGAAATTTAAAGGGAGCGGAATTGTCTCGGGTGTTATCTTAAAAACATGGTTTCCCTGTCTTTCGGTTATGAATTTTTCACCGAAAATATAAACATGCTGGTTGTTATAAAAAATAAAGGAGGATATAAAACCCGGTACCTGTTCCTTCAGTGACTCTGAATATTTTCCGAATTTTGCCCTCTGGTCCCTCTTTAGATGGAAAATCAGCATAACTGTTTTTTCCGAAAGCGATGCCTTTACCGTAATTCCGTCAAGTACCTTAAGGTGTTCATCGTCCATATTGTTTTGTAAAAGCTCTATAGTTTCGCTTATAAGGGCAAACGGTTTTTCACCGGTTTTAAAGCCGTTATTATTGATAGTGTAAAAAGCGGTATTATTCATATTTGCTTGCAAAACTCCTTGTGTGTCTTAATATATCATTTAAATTAACGGTTCAAGGAGATTATTATGGACGAGCATGCGAGGTTGCTGTGGGAGGAACAGGCCCAAAAGGTTATTAAAAACCTCAGGCAACGGCATATGGACGGTGTTTATTGCCGGGATCGCCGTGAGGCGCTTGATCTTATAATAAGGGAATGCAAGCCTTACAGTCCCATATCATGGGGTGGTTCCATTACCCTTGATGAAATAGGGATACGGGAGGCGTTAAGGAGCGGCGGATATGATCTTATTGACCAGGGCGCTCCGGGACTTTCGCGCGAACAGCAGCTTGAACTGCGTAGAAAATCCCTTCATTCCGATTTATATATTACATCAACAAACGCTATAACAATAGACGGCGAACTTGTTAATATCGACGGTTTTGGCAACAGGGTTGCGGCCATGATATACGGTCCCAACAGGGTCTTTGTTGTTGCGGGCATGAATAAACTTGTTTACTCGGTGGACGAGGCGGTTTCAAGGATTAAAAATTTTTCCGCTCCCGCAAATGCCGTCAGGCTGGACAGAAAAACCCCGTGCCGGGAAACAACCGTCTGCGAAGACTGCAGGAGTGATGTCAGGATGTGCTGCCATCTTGTTGTAACCTCGTACCAGTCTACAAAGGACAGGGTCAAGGTCTTCCTCGTAGGTGAGTCCCTGGGCTATTAAACATTGCCC
>JAFGOL010000180.1 GCA_016926495.1 Oligoflexia bacterium | reverse complement strand
TGACGATGATGCTTACGATTATCTGGTCAATTACGCCAACGGCGATATAAGGACGGCCCTTAATGCGCTGGAACTCGCGGTTTTAGGTGCCGTCCCGTCAGAGGAAAATTTCAGGGTCATTACTCTTAAAATAATTAAAGAGGCAATGGCCTCAAGAAAGATTGCGTACGATAAAGGCGGGGAAGAACATTATAATCTTATCTCAGCTCTTCATAAATCCCTGAGGGGCTCGGATCCCCAGGCCGCCTTATACTGGCTGGGGAGAATGATAGAGGGAGGAGCCGATCCCCTGTACATAGCCAGAAGGCTTGTGCGTTTCGCGTCAGAAGACGTGGGGTTGGCGGACCCCGATGCTCTTGTACAGGCTATTGCCACAAAAGACGCTGTAGATTTTTTAGGCTATCCCGAATGTAATACGGCTCTTGCCCAGTGCGTGATCTACCTTGCGACTGCACCCAAATCAAATTCCGTGTATGTATCTATTAACCACGTGAAGGATAAGGTCCATTCAACACGAAACGAACCTGTTCCGCTTAATATCCGAAACGCGCCCACCAGCCTTATGAAAGAACTGGATTACGGCAAGGGGTACGTTTATGAGCATGATACTCGGGAAAATTTTTCCGGCCAGGAATTCTTACCCGAAGTCCTGCGAAACGCCTGTTTTTACACGCCGGGTTCCTATGGCTTTGAAAAGGAGATTGCCAAACGCATGCAATACTGGAAACGCCTCAAAAACGAAATTTCCAAAACTAAGGCTGGCCGCTGATTATTTTGCAAAGATTGTCTATATAGTTCCAGTTGACCGATTTCATCTCAAGAAGAACAAAATAATCATAACAGCGAAAAACAGGATCAAAGACAGGTTCTCCCATCAGCTTTGCGCCGATTTTAAGATAACCTTTAAGCAGGCTTCCCTTGAGTTCCTTTCTGAATTCTTTTGAAGGATTGGGTATAATCGCTGCCTTCTGGTCCTCAAGCGGATAAACCTTTCCCATGGCGATATGCCCGGCATCAACCAGGTGTTTGTGCAGCGACGATAATTCTTCGATAGTACATTTGGGAATGCTGGCAACCCCGAACAGTGTTTCGACGTCGTTTATCTGGCAGTATTTGCGGATACCGAACCACATCGCTACAACAAGGAAATTATGCCTGTGCTCCGGAGCTATGCAGGCCCTGCCCACTTCAATGGATCGTATCCTGTCAAGTTCAAGGGCTGAAATATCAAATTCGGTTGAAGAATAAAAACCCAGTTCCCTGTTCATTTTCCAGCTGGGGTGTATTCTGTACGTGGCCACTATGGAACCTTTTGCGGTTTCCTTTACTATAAGATGATCGCAGTATTCGTCGAATTTATCTATGTCGCGCTTTATCGCCTCGTTTTCCCTGATCCCTTCGTTTAACTCGACATTAAAAATATCAAACCTTAACCTGTAGAGTTCATCCAGTTCTTTTTTTGTATTCGCGATCCCCACGGAATATCCCTTGATTCCCCACTCACTCTTATTAAAAAGTTCTTTCATTTTTTCTCCATATTATTATTTTGAATTATATCATTTTTAATGTAATCGATTTTTTCCTGAATTATTTTCCGGCAATGAATTTTCATTTCATCCGAGGAATTAAAGTCTGACGGCTTTAAAAGCGGAAGCTCGTATATAAAGCAGTTTATGGCCGGAGCAAAGGTCATGTCCCACAGGTGAGAGATAAAAGTTTTGTCTCCCACCCAGCAGATGCGGTCCATATGGTCGTAATATACGGCGACAGGCTTAACCGGTATGCCGGTCGTTTTAGAAGCGTGAAACGCGCCGACCTTGAAAGTCTGACACGGATCCGTGGACGTTGTCCCCTCGGCAAAAATAATAACGTCTTCATTTTCTCCGATACGCCGGGATATTTGATTATTAAGCGATATCAGGGAAGACCTGGCTTTTTCCCTGTTAATAAAAATTGTTCTGGTGAACATCGCGCCCTGGCCAATCAGCGGCCATGTCTTTACCGAGGATTTGGCGACAAAGTATGCCTTGAATTTTGCCGCGAAAGTAAGTATATCCCAGTACGATACATGGTTTGACACTATAATTGACGGTATCGGGGATGATTCGCCGAGCTTGGTGATCCTGACGCTGTAGAGCCTTGTAGTTACCAGCGCCCATAATTTCATGATGGGATAATTGAGCTTTATGCCGAGTGGTCTTAAAGGCGTTACGATAATTTCCAGTAGTACGGATACTGCAAGGATAAGGATCATTAAAACTATTTTGTAGGCTTGTAGATAAATCATTTCCTTACAATAGTGCAAAACTGTTTGATAGGTCCGTTAAGGGTGAATGTCCCCTCCGTGTTTGTTACATAAGTGTCAAAAATAACGCAGTTGTGGTTTATTGCCTGCTGGTTCATAAACTCCCTGGTTATTTCACAATTAATAATAAAAGTTTCGCCGCCCTGAAATTTATCTATTATAACGCGTATTCTGCTGTCGTGTATCAGACCGGTTACGCAGCACTGGTTATTACAGTTGTTGGGCAGGTTACCGGCGTCAAATTCTATTTTTCCCCATTCAGGCGAAATAAGCGGTATTATCCTAACGTGTGATTTCGGAGTTTCGTCGTACAGGCCATTGAAATTTATGCAACCGAACCTGGGATAGTATTCGGGTCCCAGCATGCCGGTGTCGCATGTGCCCGTTCTCATTTTCATGCCGAAAGGGGCCGCATATACGGGTATGGGTTCGGGTATGAAAAAAAGCTCGCCCTCATTTACCGGAAATTCTTCAGGCTGTATATCGTTAATATCGCCTTCAGCGGCCTGTGGCCATCTGCCGTAATATATTTCCGCGAAAAAACCGTCGGATGTGTTTAAAAAGGGACTAAAGCCGAGAACGATAAATTTTTTATAAAACCCGGGTTCAATCTCCGAAATGAATTCTTCTCCGGGTATTCCGTCCGGGGCGGATAACAACGGGAAGCCGTTAATTCTTTCGATTGGGAATTTCCCGCTACCCTCCACCAATCCGTTGATGGGGTACATTCTTAAATTACTTATTATAGTGTTGGGAATCTGGAGGGAATCCATGGATACCGAAACATTGTATTCCTTATCTCCGGTTTCGGTTCCGCAGGAAAAAACGGCGACTGTTAAGAAAATGGTTAAAAGCGTAAAATTAAAATACTTATTCATAATAACAATCCTCCCTGTCAGAACCCGACCCTGTGTATTCCCGGATCATGGAGCAGGCGGAATCTTACGGCAGGAGGCCTGTCTGTTCTGACCCTGTCAAAATAATCCAGCAGGGGATCATCAATCTTTTTCTTTTGGTCGTTAAATTTGTCAAAGGGTTTCTTTTTCTCCTGGTCAAGCTTGAAATTGTCAGCTTCACCCGGGATGTTCTGCTTGGTGTCCAGCTTGTTTTCTTCGAGTATTTTCTGCAGGTTTTCTTCGGTAAGGTTTTCTGTTGAGGTTATTTCGGATTTGTTGTCTTTATTGTCAATGTTTATGGAGACCACGCTTTTTTCGGTGATGTTGAGTTCTTTTTTATCCGCTGTATTCAAATTAACTGTTCCCCTGACGTTTAAAACAGACACGTCTTCGTTTTCGGGATCATAAACAACAATAAACTCCGTGCCCCTTACGCCTGCCAGAACGGTTGACGCTTTTACCGTATACTGGTTTTGCCTGGGGGCCAGTGTTTTGGCGACTATGCATCTTAATTTACCGTACAGTACTTCAAGGAAAGATTCCTGTTTTGTTATTTTTACCGAACTGTCGGTTCCGACGTTCAGAACGGAGTTGTCAAACATAAGTATCCTTGCGGATGATTTGCTGTCTGTTTCCACTTCATCATCAGCGAAAAGCCTGGTCCCGTTTTCCGCCCGCATCCTGGTTTTCTTCTTGTTGTTTACAACGTCAATTTTATCGCCGCTTATGGCTATAATTATACCCAGGGGTTTTTCAACTGTTGCCAGATCCAGGTTCATGGAGGATGCGTTATTCAAGAGCGTCAGGATCAAAAGTTGTAAAAGCATATACGGACCTCCCCGGTTTATTTAGTATATATAATATATTTTTAACCCTATAGTATGCTTGGAATAGCTGTACGAACTGCTGGTGGCAACAGTCCTGCTGTAAAAGTAATCAAGCCCGAGTTGCAGGTAATCGTTCAGAAGCGCGGAAAAATTCAGTCC
>JAFGOL010000179.1 GCA_016926495.1 Oligoflexia bacterium | reverse complement strand
GCGCTTCAGGGCAGGAACATTCTGGGCTCGGCGCAAACAGGCACAGGAAAAACACTGGCGTACATGATACCCATAGTCACGGGGTTGACAAATAATCCCGGTAGTATTGCTATTATTCTTACGCCGACCAGGGAACTTGCGTCGCAGGTCAGGGATGCGTGGAATGATTTGACGGGAATGGACATAAAACTTAAAACAGCCCTGTTGATCGGAGGACAACCCATGCCACGACAATGCGACCAGTTGCAAAAATCACCGAGATTGATCGTGGGTACGCCCGGTCGCGTCAATGATCACCTGAAAAGAAAAACACTCAAACTGGACCAGGCGCGTTTTTTTGTGCTTGACGAGACGGATCGGATGCTCGACATGGGTTTTAGCGAGCAGATTCAAAGGATTGAAAGATACATTCCCAAAAAGCGCCAGACATTCATGTTCTCGGCGACTTTTCCGGACAACATCCTGTCGCTTGCGAAAAAATATCTTACTGACCCGGTAAGGATCAGCATCGGCGAAGTATCGAAGCCAGTCGAAAGGATCAGGCAGGAAGTAATTAAAACCTCGACAAGTGACAAGTTTCCTTTTCTTCTTAAGGAACTTGACCATAGGGAAGGTTCGATAATTATTTTTGTAAAAACAAAACACGGCGCGAAAAATCTCGCGAACAAATTATACAGGGAAAATCACAGCGTGGACGCCATACACGGCAATCTTCACCAGCCCAAAAGGGACAGGGTGCTCAGGGAATTCAGAACTTCCCGGAAAAGGATACTGGTCGCAACCGATGTCGCGGCAAGAGGGCTTGATATTCCGCACGTAATGCATGTTATTAATTACGACATACCTCAGTGCGCCGATGATTACATACACAGAATAGGCAGGACCGGCAGGGCCGGGGCTGAAGGCAACGCGCTCTGTTTTGTTTCATCCATGGACACCCAGAAGTGGTCGCGTATTTATAAGTCAGTAAACTTTTAATGCCCGAAATATCTTTCTATTTGTTTATGAATATGGTAGAAAGTATACACAAAGGCTAGAAAAGCTGTTAGAAGTAGTAAGTTAAGATGATGCCTTGATTATCAAGTCATGCTTCCTTTTCTAATATCGTTCTTTAATTAAACTATTTTTTAAAAAAGTTTAACCTTAAAAAAAAACAGGAGGCCTACATGAAAATTTATGTAGGTAATTTATCTTATCAGGTTTCGGAAAACGAACTGAGAGAAGCATTTGAGCAATACGGAGAAGTTATATCCGCAAATATTGTTCAGGACAAAATCACGGGACAATCCAAAGGTTTTGGTTTTGTTGAAATGTCAAACAAGGAAGAGTCACAAACTGCTATTGACGGCGTTAAAGAAATAAAAGGCCGGGAAGTAAGGGTTAGTGAAGCAAAACCGAGAGAGGACAGTGGTTCGCGATTCGGCGGGCAAAGAAGAAGATAAACGCCTAAATGGAAAAAACATTTAAAAAAAGACTATCCCCTCTTGTTATTGGAGATATGGAATTTAGTATACCAATTGTGCAGGGGGGGATGGGCATAAGAGTTTCCACATCTTCTCTGGCAGCCGCCGTTATTAATGCCGGCGCCGTGGGTACGCTTTCAGGCCTTGCTCTTGGATATGATGATCCGGAGAATGCGACTAATTATGAAAAAGCGTCAAGAAACGGATTGATAAGGGAAATAAGAAAAACAAAAGAATTAACCCGTGGACCCGTCGGTATAAATATCCTTGTTGCGGCAAGTAATTACAGGGATCTTGTTCAGACGTCATGCCGTGAGAATGTCGATTTTATAGTTTCGGGCGCCGGCCTGCCTCTTATGCTCCCGGAACTTGTAGAGAATACCCGTATAAAATTAATTCCCATAGTTTCGTCCGGCAGGGCGACAAATTTAATAATCACCAGGTGGATCAGAAAATACAACAGGTTACCTGACGCGGTAATTGTTGAGGGTCCTCTTGCGGGCGGGCATTTGGGTTATTCTTTGGAAGACATCTTGAGTAATAAAGTGTCTTCGCTGGAAAAAACCACAGCTGAAGTTATAAGTCTGGTCTCGGATATCGGGAAAAGATACAACAGGGAAATTCCCGTTATACCCGCCGGAGGAATATTCGACGGTAAGGATATTGCCCGGTTTTTAAAATTAGGGGCAAAAGGCGTTCAGATAGCGACACGTTTTGTTGTAACAAAAGAATGTTCCGTGCCTGATGCTTTTAAACAACTGTATATTTCCGCAGGTGAAGATGACATTGAATATATTCAAAGCCCCGTGGGAATGCCCGGCAGGGTAATCAATACCAAGTTCTCTGCCTCCATAAAATCGGGTAAAAACGAGAAATTTACATGTAACTACCGATGCCTCAGGGCATGTAATCCCGGTACCGCTAAATTTTGTGTCGCCCAGGCGTTATATAATGCCTCACAGGGCTTGATTGATCGATCAATTATTTTTGCGGGAAGTTCCGTGTCACGTATTAAAAAAATGACAACGGTAAATGAATTACTTAGCGAGCTGGTTGAAGATACTCTGGTTAATTTATAATAAGGAAAAATTGTGAAGGAAGTAAAAATCAAGGTACAGGGAGTTATTACTGATATATTGCCTAATACACAGTTTATGATAAGGCTTGAAAATGATCATGTGCTGAAAGGTTATCTTTGCGGGAAAATGAGAAAATACCGGCTTAAAATTCTTACAGGCGATAAAGTTGATATCGAGATGTCAAATTATGATCCGAGCATCTGCAGGATTATATACAGGTATAAATAGCATTTGGTCCGGGCCTGTATGAGACGGCGAACCCCCGTCACTGCGTGACGGTGTTCTCTCCGTCGTCGGGGCAAGCCAAAGTAGAACAACTTTCAAACTGCCGTGCTAACTAAGTGTTGCCGCAAGGGACAATTATCGAACCGGTTTAAAGTGTTAACATTTAAAACAGTTGTATTTATACATATCAATATGGTAATATACATATCAATATGGAGTTTGAATGGGATAACAGGAAGGAAAAAGAAAACATAACAAAGCATAAGGTGTGTTTTAGTGAGGCTGTAGATTCCTTTTTTGATCCCGGTGGTTTTAAGTTGATGGATACTGAACACTCAAATAGCGAAGAAAGGTTTTACTGGGTTGGTAAGACAAAAGATGACAGGGTATTAACTACGTATTTTACGATAAGAGGGAACAAAATCAGAATAATTGGCAGCGCGGAATGGAGAAAATTCAGGAGGTTATATTATGAAACAACCAAAAATAAGTAATTTAAAATATGACAGTGCAGGCACACAAAAGATCAGGGAGCAAATATCCAAAACAAAAAAAATTAAAATTACAATAAATATGGACGCGGATGTTTTAAATGAAGTTAAAAAACTTGCTGACAAAACGGAAACTCCATATCAAAAGCTGCTAAACAAAATTGTTAAAGAATCGCTGCTGCAAAAAGAAGCTGAAGAATCAAGAATTGATAAACTCGAAAAAGAGGTTAGTAAAATAAAAAAGAAGCTTGCGGCGTAAAAAGGGATAATTATCGAACCAGCTTGTTTACCTGATTATATATTGCTTGACTCTGTGTACAATATAATGTACATTATTTAAATGTCATATAGAGTATTCAAGACTAAAGAGTTTACTAAATGGTTTGATAAATTGTCAGATATTGAGCAAACCTCTATTATGGCCGGATTACTTATGATTCAAGAACAGGAACACTTTGGTGATGCAAAATTTATAGATAAAAAGTTGTATGAATTGCGATGGAAAAATGGCGTCGTATTTACTATTGTATTAAAGACGACAAATTAGTTTTATTATTGTTAGGAGGAAAGAAAAATGACCAAAAAAACGATATCCGGCGGGCAAAAATTATCAAAGAAAAATATATCTGAGCTTACAGAAATAAAACCACGAGATCATTTTGTAAAAATGAAGCCCAGAGATTTACTGAATGTTTTAATGGAGTGTATAGACGAGGGTGACTATGAGTCTTTTAAGGAAATCTTAGAGGCATATCTTTCTGTTCATAACAAAGTTGAGATAGCAGCCCAAATGGGTGTTTCAAGATCAACTTTATACAATATGGTTTCCAAAGATGGTAATCCGACAATAGAAAACGTAATCAAGCTCTACCAGGTTGTAAAAAAGGTTGCTTGAAGGTATTATGGCACGGTTTGAACCTTTGAAAAAATATTTAGTAATCCATTAGCTTATATTTGTTTAACGAATGAGGCGCCATGATTCGTGAAGCCGAAATCAAAGACCAATCCGCCATTGAGGTAAGCCAAGGGGATTATTCGCTCGCATCCGGCTCGCTCACCCTCCGGGCTG
>JAFGOL010000178.1 GCA_016926495.1 Oligoflexia bacterium | reverse complement strand
GACCAGATATACGGTATAAGGATTAATGCTTAGTTTATTGTCGCTTATATCGGCAAGGAAAATACCCATGTAAGGTTTTTCGCCAGTATCATGATAACTGTCTTCATCTTCGTCATCGTAATATTCGTAATCGTCGTCTTTCGTGTCACCGGAAGTTTTGCTTTTAGGGGCTGAAGGTGCCTTTTTAGGAGTTGATGACGGAGTGGCCTTATTATCCGGTGTTAAAGATCCGTCTGTCCCTTCCTGGGCTGCCTCAGCCTTGCTCTCCTTTGCGGCAAGCACAGTGGTGAAAACAACCGAACCTACAAGTGCAACTGCCCCTCCTATCGCTATATTACGCAGATGATCCTGTGGCTCTGAATAGAAAGAAAGGGTTGAGAGTCCGAGTACTGCCCCGCCAAGGCCAGAAAACAATATGATCTGCATCTGCTCCTTGGGGTCTATGGCACCATAACCGGAACGTGTGCCCAGAAATGTCATGATCAGCAATACATACAAATATCTTTTCATACAAAAATATTATATTACAGACCTTACATTAACAAGGAAAACTTTTTTAGGGTTATTTGCCGGTTTTATGGTAGAAAACCTGAATATGTCGTTCCGATTCTGCAAAGAAATTAATAATTACAGTGCCGTATCGTCTATTCCTCTTACAGGCCTTGCTTTCTACCTGGTGGAAAGCATGGATAGCGGAACAAGGTTGCTGGTGGTCCCTGATCCGGAGACTGCGGTTAATCTGCTGGACGCCGCGGAAGCGGTAAAGCCGGATATAAAAGGTAAGATATGTATTTTTCCTGAATGGGATTCCCGTACCGGAGATCATGTTTCGCCCGGATTACAGGTTCAGGCCGACAGGCTGGCAGTACTGTTCAGGCTCATGAATGATCAGGAGCCCGTAACAGTGATTACAACATTGGCGGCCATAAGCCAGCACCTGCCGCCCATGGAGTATATAACGGACCACTCGGTTGTTTTACGCGAGGGAATGGAGATCGATGAAAACGCGCTGGCCCCGGCGTTGGCCGGTTCCGGTTACCAGCGGATGGATGTTGTGGAGGAAGCCGGGACTTTTTCAATGAGAGGCAACATTATAGACATATATTCCTCGTCAAACAAAAAACCGGTTAGGGTCGAACTTTTCGGAGATATTGTTGAATCCATAAAGCTGTTTGATCCCGATTCCCAGCGTTCGGTCGAAAGAATTCAAAGCACCTGCGTTACCCCGGTCAGGGAAATATCGTTTTCGGAACGGTCAGTATCCCTGTTCAGGGAGAAATTCAAACTGCATTGCGATAACAACGATATAAGGAAAGATAACAGGAACAAGTTGATCGAGATGGTTGAAAACGGTTTTTATTTTCCGGGAATTGAATATTACCTGCCGTTTTTTTTCGAAGAGCTTTCTGTTTTTTTTGATTATCTGCCCCGGAACGCGGAAATACTTACCTTTGATGACTGCATGTTCGCGGTTGACGCTGGTGCCGGGACCCAGGGTGCTGAATACGACGCCGAATTTCCTCCGTATCCGTTAGAAGATTTTTTTACGGAAAAGAGCAGGATCGCCGGTTACGTGCTGGATAGAAGCAGATCGTTTTATTCAATGGACTTGTATGATGAAAACAAAAAGACACGATCTTTTAAAGACATCGTCTGCGCCCAGAAAAAGCCCGTTTCTTCCCAAGGCGACGTACTGGATGCTTTGCAGATTTATATATCGCAAGTCCGGCAGGAGGGGATGAAATCTGTTTTTGTCTGCCATACGCTTGCCCAGGCCGAGCGCCTGGCCTTTATACTTAAAAGGCATAGCGGTACGCTGAAAATCGAAACCGGTATTTCCCTGTATGACATGGTCTGCAAAAACGGTGTCACTGAGGATGTTATTGTTGTTTCAGGGCTTTCCGGCGGGATAAGGATGATCAGGGACGGTATTTCCATTATAACTGAAGACGAGATATTCGGCGGGAAAATAAAAAAGGCTCCACCTGCCGCGGTGCAGGATACGTTTTTGAATCTTTTCAGGGAACTCAGGGACAACGATTACGTTGTCCATTCCAGGCACGGAGTGGGCATATACAGGGGCCTTAAAAAAATGGTCATGGACAACGTGGAAAATGATTTTTTCCAGATAGAATACGCCGGCGGCGATATACTGTATGTCCCTGTGTACAGGCTGGGTACCGTGCAGAAATTTATCGCGAGGGAAGGAGCCGGCGTAAAGGTGGACAGGCTTGGCGGTTCCTCGTGGGAAAAGAAGAGGAACAGGGCAAAAAAAGCGGCAATGGATATTGCCGGGCATTTGCTCAAACTGCAGGCCGAGAGGAAGTCAAGGCAGGGACACGCCTTTGCAGCCAACGACGAGATGTATTATAAATTTGAGGCTGAATTTGAATTCGAGGAAACGCCGGACCAGTACAGGGCCATAAAGGACGTGATGGAAGACATGGAAAGCGTCAGGTCCATGGACAGGCTAGTTTGCGGTGACGTCGGGTACGGAAAAACCGAGGTTGCCCTGCGCGCCGCGTTCAAAGCCGTGGCAGGAGGCAGGCAGGTTGCCGTGCTTGTGCCTACAACAATACTTGCCTTTCAGCACTACCAGCTTTTTGCCAAAAGACTGGCCGGTTATCCGGTTACGGTGGAAATGCTCAGCAGGTTCAGGACAAGGAGGGAACAGGCGGATATAGTAGCAAGGCTGCGTAACCGGGAGATTGATATTATTATCGGAACGCACAGGCTGCTCAGCAGTGATATCGCGTTCGCGGACCTGGGACTGCTGGTTATAGACGAGGAACAGCGCTTCGGGGTCAAACACAAGGAAAAGATAAAGGAATATTCGGCCAACGTGGAGATACTGACCATGACCGCTACGCCCATACCCAGGACGCTGAACATGTCCCTTACCGGACTTAAGGATATAAGTATAATAAACACGCCCCCTGTTAACAGGCTTCCCATAAAGACATACATAGCCCGTTACAGCAGGAACATGATCAGAAATGCCGTGATATTCGAGATGAAAAGGGGCGGCCAGGTGTTTTTTCTCCATAACAGGGTCGTGGATATTCCCGAAATCCATAATGACCTGAGTCAGATAGTTCCCGAGGCAAGAATTATCGTGGCCCACGGGCAGATGAACGAAAGGGAACTGGAAAAAAAGATGCTGGAGTTCTACAATAAAAAGGCGGACGTTCTTTTGTGTACCTCCATAATAGAGTCGGGCCTTGATATTCCTAATTCAAACACGATTATTATAAACAGGGCCGATATGTTCGGCCTTTCGCAACTTTACCAGATAAGGGGCAGGGTCGGCCGATCGTCCAAAAGGGCCTATTGTTATCTTTTGCTTCCCTCGTCTTTCGATATTTCAAGGGAAGCCATGGAGCGGCTTAAGGTACTGCAGCAGTTTACGGAGTTGGGTTCGGGTTTTAATGTCGCCAGCCACGATTTGGAACTGCGCGGGGCGGGCGAGCTTCTCGGTTCCGCGCAGAGCGGTTTTATAGATGATATAGGCTTTGAGGAATATCTTAACCTGCTTGAAGAGGCGGTCAGCGAACTTAAGGGTGAGTCCAGGCAGAGTTTCACGGAGCCGGAAATAAGCATCAATACGCCCGCGTTTATTCCGGAATCGTATATATCCGGTACAACGCAAAGGCTGTAT
>JAFGOL010000027.1 GCA_016926495.1 Oligoflexia bacterium | reverse complement strand
TATACTGGATATAGATGGTGTAAGTATAATATCAAAGGCATGGTGGGCCAATATCAGGAAAAGCAATACCGAACCCCTGTTAAGGTTGAATTGCGAGGCATATTCTTTAGGCGAGATGGAGAGTCTCAGGGACCAGATATTATCAATAATAAGGGACTGATATGAACAATAAAAAGGTCCTTGTTGTTGATGACGACGCGGATTTTGCTTATATTTTGTCCCTGCTCCTTCAATACATGGGTTATGAGCCTTCCGTAATTTCCTCGGGCAGGGGAATTGCCGCCGTTATACGTGAACTGAAACCGTTCGCGGTAATAGTGGATATGATGTTACCCGGTATTGACGGTATGGACCTCTCGGTGCAGGTTAAGGACATGGACCGCAATATACTTGTAATAATGGTTTCGGCCATGTGTGTCGGGCATGAAATGAATATTAAAAAACCGCACGCGGCGGATCATGTATTGTGCAAGCCTGTCGACAAGGAAGAGCTTAAAAGAATACTTGAAAGCGGAAACGCTGCCTAGTTTGAAGAAATATTTTTTCTGATGTTTACAAGATAAGAAGCGGCGATAAAAAAGATAAAGCCGCTCGATATCGCCCATCCCAGATGCAGCATGTCGTTGATTATCAGATCAGGTTTTTGCCAGTCCCTTATGGACGAGATCAGGTACGTGGTTATAAAGGTTAAAATGGAAATGGTAACCAGTTTGATAACAAAGGGTTTGTTAAGCAGGCGCATTTTTCCGTGTTTGACTGAAAAGAACGTAATTAAAAGAGTGGCATTGGTGATACTTGCCACGGAAATTGACAGGGCAATTCCGGCAATGCCCAGGGCTTTTACGGTCATAAAGCACATCACCGTATTTACTGTAAGGCCGGCGAGGGAAAACAGCGCCGGTCTCAGGGAATCCCTTACCGAATAGTAAAGAGGCACGGTTATTCTGATAATACCGGAAGGGATCAGTGTTAATGAAAGAAAAAACAAGGCCTTCGACGTTCCAAGCGTGTCGGTCCATGCGAAGTTCCCGTGCTGGAACAGAACTTTTACAATAGGCGTGGACAAGGCGAGTAACCCGATCGTCGCCGGTAAGAGTATGAATACGCAAATTTTAAAAGTATAGGAAAAATTGTCCTGAAGTTTCGCCCGGTTGTCCGATACCCTGGATAATACGGGAAGTATCGCTGTTCCGAGGGATACGGCAAAAACCCCTAACGGAAACTGTACCAGGCGGTCAGCCCAGAAAATATAACTGACAACCCCGTTACCGACGCTTGACGCAAAGTAAGTATTGACCATAACGGTTATGGGTACAATAGACGCACTAAGCAGCGACGGTAATAAAAGTTTACCCATGCTTAGCAGCTCTTTGGCTTCGAGGCGTAAGGTGAATTTGGGCAACACGGCCAGTTTCTTCATAAAGGGCAGTTGAAAGAGCATCTGTATAATTCCGCCGATAATGACCGCGTAGGCCAGGGCGTTCACGGCGGGGTTGAAGTATGCCGCTGTAATCGCGAATATGATCAGCGAGATACTTAAAAACACGGGATGTATGGCGGTGGAAAAGAAATGCCCGGCCGTATTAAGTATGCCCATAAAAAGGGCTGTCATGCCTATTAAAAGTATGTAAGGGAACATCAGTCTCGTGAGCCTGGTAGTAAGTTCCATTTTCTCTGCGGAGTTGGAGAAGTCGGGTACAAGTATGCTGGTAATTTCCGTGCTGAATATAACACCGGTAACCGTAAACGCGATAAGAATAAGCAGAAAAACGGTGAAAACCGAGTTAATTACGCTGTTGAATTTTTCGCGGGGTGAATCCTGCATGGTGCGGGACAGTATAGGTACAACGGACATGGAAATCGCGCTTTCCCCCAGTATACTTCTGAAAAGGTTGGGGATCCTGAAGGCAACTATCCATACGTCTGTCTGCCAGGGTCTGAATAATGCGGATAGTACTATATCTCTCGTCAGCCCCAGAATCCTGCTAAGCAGGGTTCCGCTGCTGAATACAGTAAGGGCTTTTCTGATGGTGGTTTTGTCTGAAACTGCAGTACTTGTCATAATGATTATGAATTAGCATGTTTATTTAATAATAACAATAAGTTCAATAATAGATAAATTATGTTATGGTTACTATTAATAATGTACTTTATTGTGCAATTCAAACCCGCCAAGACTTTTGCTGGTATATGCAGGCTTTTTGATGTACCGTGAAGTGCAAAACATTCTGGCCTGGTTTGTAAAGAATTGCTAACTGGTTAGAATTATTTGAAAAGATTTGGCACGGTTTTTGCTTTGTACTATGGGTATTATTTCATAAAAAAGAAACGGAGGTTTAAGTAAAATGGGTTTTGGCCAGAGACTAATGAACAAGGGATTATTGAGTGCGGCGCGTGTTATATCCATGTTGCCTGATCAGGTGGTTGTTAATTTAAGTAAAAATCAGTTGGACAAGACTGTTAAATTTCAGGACGGAAGAGAGTTCATTATGAGCTTTATGCTTACCCTTAAGCACAGGTGGAATAAACTCAATCCCAATGTAAGAAGAAAACTTACGGAGAACATGGTTGGTAATTATTTTATCAACGCAAGGAAGAAAAGATACAGGATAGAGGAGGAGCTCGGCTGTTCTCCCCTGCTTTTTGTCATTTCACCCACTATGAGATGTAACCTTAAATGCACGGGGTGCTATAGCGCCAATTACAACCGTTCCGATTCTCTTGATTACAATACGCTGGACAGGATAATGAAGGAAGCCAAGGAGCTGGGTATATATTATGTTGTTGTTTCAGGAGGCGAACCCTTTGTAAGGGATGATTTGATGACGTTATTCGAAAAACATAATGACATGGTTTTCATGGTTTATACGAACAGTACGTTGATTCATACGAAAAAACTGGCACCGAGGCTTGCCCGTCTTGGTAACGTCGTCCCATGTATTTCAGTTGAGGGATATAAGAATGAAACAGACGGACGCAGGGGTGAGGGCACATACGAAAATATTCTTGGCGCAATGAAGGCACTGAAGGAAGAGGGCGTATTTTTCGGCTATTCGGCCACACCGACAAAATATAACAACCAGTTGCTTGTTGAGGATAGTTTTGTGGATTTCTGGATAAGGCAGGGTGCTTCAATAGGCTGGTATTTTAATTATATGCCGATTGGTAGGGAGCCGGATACCGATCTTATGAATACACCGGAGCAGAGAGCCTACAGGTGGAAAAGGATCAACGAGCTCAGAAAAACGAAAGATATAGTTCTTGCCGATTTCTGGAATGACGGAACGTTGACCGGCGGATGTATAGCCGGGGCAAGATCGTATTTTCATATTAATGCTTCGGGAGATGTTGAACCTTGTGTTTTTGCGCAGTTTTCGGTTGATAACGTGATGCATAAACCTCTCAGGGATATTATTGTTTCGGATTTCTTCAGGTCTATCAGAAGCCGTCAGGGCGAAATGTCAAACAGGTTAAGGCCCTGTATGATCATAGACAGGCCGCAGGTACTTAGGGACCATGTGGAGCGTTTCAACGCCAAACCATCCCAGCCCGGCGGAGAAAAACTTCTCGCAGGTGAGCTTGCCGCCAAGGTGGACAGAATTGCTTCGGACTGGAAAGAGGTTGCCGACAGGATATGGGTCGAGCAGTATGGCGGGTTGCCTGAGGTTGATACCGAGCATCATGTCGGTAAGAACCATCTAATTTTTGAGGATAAGTACAAGAGGGACAGTTACCTCATGACTGAAGATACTGAAGTTGTCCAGATGTAGAATTGACAGTATTTAAGCAATATCATAACCTTTGTTCATGGCTATTTTTATGATCGTGATGGTATGTCTGCAACAGGCGGCCATGACAAAGGTTGTTACTGCCCAGGATATAAATATTGACGGTAATCTTATTAAAAAAGGCAGCAGTCTGGACGTTAATGACTACAGACAGGACAACTGGTATCAACTGTTCAGGGACAAAAAAGCAACAGGTTTTGTTTCCGAGCAGTGCACGGAAATAAAAAATACGGTACTGTTTATAACCAGGGACTGTCCTGTTTTTGCCGCCGTAGATGTCCTTAATCCCGTTCGGAGCGGCATTGCGGGTAAAAAAGACAGTTATGATTTTTTTGTTTTTTACAGCAGGTTGCTGACCCAGGTCGTAATTAACGGCAATGAACACTGGCTTCCAGTAAAATTGCTGAAATTCGAGCCCGATGAAAATCCTTCCGCTGCTTTATACGAGCTCGCCCCGATAGATATCATAATTAAATTGCGAAAGGAAAACGTTCTTCTAAGCAGGGCCATTGATAAGGCCATGTATGTCTCGACCGAACAGGGTGTTTTTGTCAGTTTTAACGGGAAGAAATGGTTCAGGCTGAAGAAACTTGAAAAGAGAAAGTACGAAATCAATGTTACGTGCAGGGGGCATCTTCTGGCGGATAACCTGATAAGCAGGGATTACGGAAAAAGTTTTACTGAGTTTTTTCCGTCCTATGCTTTTCCGTACAAAGACGCGTTCGTAAAAAACCTGATGGTTTCGCCTCACGGCAAGGACTCCGTTTATCTTACTTTTTCATCGTATTCCAATCCCAACGACATGACCCTTTTTGTATTGAACAGGGTTGAAGACGGATGGAAGAGGATTTTTCCCACTATAGGAGATGAAATTTTTGTTGTTCCTGTTGAAGACACCATGACTTCCGTGTTGCGCTTTGTTTATAAATGGATCAACAAGGCCGGGCATCCGTACAAGGGCCGGATTGATATCGAGGATATCAGTATACAGGGTGAAAGGAGCCGGAGAACGGCTACGTTACTTTTGAAGGTGACTAATCACGGCAAGGTAAGCCGTTTTCATACAATACTGAAACTTTCTTTCTCGGGTGATCGCGGGTGGACATCGCTGGACGAGCAGTGGAGATATTTATGAAATTCAGAAACAATATCCGGCAGCGAAGGATCAGGTTGATTTTTAAACTGCTTTTACATTCCCTGGTTTATTGTGTTTTTTTAAGTTCTGTTTTTTTCAGCATATATATTTTACTGCCCGATTTTATTGCCGGCCTGGGTCTGATGAATTTAAAAATAATATCGCTGTTTATTGTTTTGGCCCTGCTGGCCCCTCTCTCGTTTTTTTTGTGGAAAAACCCCGTGACTGGATTCTCGTTTCTTGAGTCTGTAATTTCACCTCCCTGGTCAGGAAGGGAGGTCGTTTCCGCTCTGGAACTGGAAGACGGTAAGTATGTGCCGCGCCCGGAGTCGGAACTGGGCAGGAATCTGGCGGAGGAATACATAACCCGGATAAAAGGAGCCCTGCTGCTACGCGGGAGATACAGGAAGGCGGTTTTTCCTTCGGCCGGGACTGTTGCGGCTTTTATTGCAGTTATTGTTTTTACCGGTGTTTTGTTTATTTTTCAGCGAGCACTGGTGGGAAACCTGTTTCTTGCCATGCTGTCCGGGTTACCTTCGGAATTTATAGTTTCGGGCGAGACTGTCCGTTTCAGCAGGCTGGATGCAGTGGTTGTGCCTCCTGCGTACATAGATTCCGACGCAAACAGTTATGTCGATCTTAAAACCGTTCGGGAAATTCAGGCGTTGCAGGGCGCCAGGATAAAGATACACGGAACGGTTGATTCCATTCAAAATGAAGATACCAGGGTTGTACGCATGGTGTCAGGGGACTTGCTTTTGTCCCAAAAAGACGGTGTGGATTACTTTACCATTTCCGGAGAGTCCGGTCTTGATTTTGAAATTGAATTTCTGGTCCCCATGAAAGGAGCTTTTATTTTTGATATCGGGATGGAAACGGGCGAAGGCGGTACGATACAAAGAAAGAGTAAGGTTTTTTATATTAAAACAGTCGAAGATTCCCCGCCGCATATCAATATCAACTTCCCCGAAGAAAAACATGAACTGGTTTACGGGTATTCCATGGAAATTGGCTTTAGCGCCGGTGATGATTTCGGACTTATGGAAATTTGGTTGAACCATCGTGATACGGCATCTAAAGGCGATTACTACCGGGAACTGGTTGCAAGGTTTCCCAAGGTACCGCCCAAAAATTATACTTCCACCTACAGGTGGAACCCGATAATGCGCGAGGGGCGTAAAATAAACGAACTGGTTTACGCTCCCGGTACGAAAATGGTTGAATATTTTCTGGAAGCGCGTGATGTCAACAT
>JAFGOL010000177.1 GCA_016926495.1 Oligoflexia bacterium | reverse complement strand
GTCTACGGCTTTCAATATAGGTGAAAAGATGAGCGATCCCATCCAGATGTACCTGGCGGACGTTTTTACCATTTCGGCCAACCTGGCCGCTGTTCCTTCCCTCGCGTTTCCTTCGGGGTTTTCTTCCGGGGGAATGCCGATAGGCATGCAGCTTACAGGCGATCATTTTAACGAGAAAAAATTGTTTGAAATATCATGGCTGGTCCAGAACGCGAACGGCCGGTGGTTTAACAATATAGCGGAGATCGGACAATGAATTACGAAGCCGTAATAGGGCTGGAGGTACATACACAGCTTGCCACAAGGAGCAAGCTTTTCTGCTCCTGTTCCAATGAATTCGGTTCAGTGCAGAATGCCAATATATGCCCGGTTTGTTCCGCCCAGCCCGGTGTTCTTCCGGTACTTAATGCCCGGGCCGTAAGGTACGCGGTCAAGGCCGCGCTCGCGTTAAACTGTAAAATAAATCCCACGAGTATTTTTGCCAGGAAAAGTTATTTTTATCCCGACCTGCCGAAAGGTTTTCAGACTTCCCAGTATGACAGGCCCTTTTCGTCCGGCGGTTATATAGACATATCCCTGCCTGACGGGACCCTGGAAAGGATAGGGCTTACGCGCATACATATGGAAGAGGACGCCGGAAAGAATATTCACGAAGGAAGCGGCAGTCTTGTTGATCTTAACAGGGCGGGCGCCCCGCTTATTGAAATTGTCAGCGAGCCGGATCTGAGAAGCCCTGAACAGGCTGTTGAATATTTAAAAAAGCTCAAGGCAATTCTTACCTATATCGAGGTGAGCGATTGTAACATGGAGCAGGGTAATTTCAGGTGCGATGCCAACGTGTCGGTCAGGAAAACAGGGGAAAAAAAGCTCGGTACAAAGGTGGAAATCAAGAACATGAATTCGTTCAGGTTTATTGAAAAAGCCTTATCATACGAAATTGAAAGACAAAGCGCGCTGCTGGCTGCGGGCACTCCCATTGTTCAGGAAACACGGCTTTTTGATTCGGATTCCGGGACTACGCGATCCATGAGGAGAAAAGAGGAAGCCAACGACTACAGGTATTTTCCTGAGCCTGATTTGCAGCCGCTTATAATAGATGAAAGGATGATTAACGAATTGAAATCCGAGATACCGGAACTTCCTGATGCCAAGATCGAGAGGTTTATCGGTGAGTACTCGATCCCGAGGTATGATGCCGAAGTTATCGCTACCGACAAAAGTCTTGCGGTGTTTTATGAAAAGCTGGTTTCCGTCACGAATGACCCCAAGCTCTCCAGTAACTGGATAATGATGGAGGTTATGCGGGTCCTTAATGATCAGAAAATATCAATAGACGATTTTTCGGTTGATTACCGAAGGCTTGGCGAACTGCTGCTCCTGGTTATAAAAAAGGAAATTAACCAGCAGACCGCGAAGGACATATTCAACGAAATGCTGGGATCGCCGGTAAGACCGTCCGAAATAGTTGACAGGGACAGTTTAAGGCAGATACAGGACCATTCGTTCATAGAAAAAATAGTGGACGATGTCCTTGCCCGTTCGCAGGACCAGGTTGCGCAGTTTAAAAGCGGGAAAGACAAGGTCATGGGTTATTTTGTCGGGCAGGTCATGAGGCAGAGCAGGGGCAAGGCCGATCCTGCCGTCGTCAATGCCATACTGCTTAAAAAGCTTAAAGAGTGAGGTAATTTATGAAAAAAGTTTTTAAGTATTCTCTGGTCGCCCTGGCTATCCTGATAGTTTTGTGGTTTGCCGGGTTACTGGTCGTTTATTTTGTCGTTGACGTAGAGACTGTAAAGAAAAGCGCCATATCCCTGGTCAAGGAAAATACAAACGGTGAGCTTGAAATAAATTCAATAGGGATGAAACTGTTTCCGGTAGTCCATTTTGAGGCAAAGGGAATAAGGTTTTTATCCTCTCCTGAATTTAAAAAGCAGGAACTGCTGACCTGCAAAAGCGTGGACCTTAATTTCAATATATTGTCCCTGCTTTTTGGCAGTCCCAAGCTGACGCTTGATTTGGACAATCCCGTGTTTAATGTTATAGCAACGAAAAGCACGAATAACATAGTGGATGTAATTAAAAGCGGACCCGCGGCCGCCGGGGAGCCGGACGCGAAAACGCAGCCGGCTGAAAAAATGGAAATTCCGACTTATATCCTGGTGGCGAGCCTCGGCTTTCATATTAATGAAGCCATGGTTAATTTTACTTCACCGGACGCTTCGGTAAAGATAAGCGATCTTGAGGTTGATGTAGAGGTTGATCCTGTTTCCCGCAAAGCTGATATAGAACTGAGCACTCCTTTCAGCGTAAAACAGGCGTCGGAAACGCTGACGGGCAGGATTAATTTTATAGCAAATCTTCTGCTGGAATCAAAAGACAAGCTGTTGTTGAAAACAAACGTAAAGCTTGACGGGCTCGGACTTCCCCTTGCCGTGGATTTGAACGGCAAGACTGATTTTAACTCCCTTGACATACATAAACTTACAGTTTCGCTGCCGGATAAATGGCTTGAGGCAAAAGGCAGGGTTTCGGATTTAAAAGACGAGTCTCCCGTGGTTGATCTCGGAATTGAAACAGTGTCTCCCCTTGATATTTCGGAGCTGTCAGCTATTGCGCCCGCAATAAAACAGAACAAGGTCAAGGGAAAGCTGGCGGTTTCGGCATCGGTTAAAGGAAAGGTATTGCCGCTTCCTTACGTAAAAAAGCTCGCGGTGAATATTACGGAGCTTAGCGTGGGCGGGGGCCAAAAAGGCGATATCTCCCTTTCGTTGAGCAATAAGGCGAATGCAACCAACATTATAAGCGCGGATATTGCGTCCGGTTTTCTTGAACTTGTTTTACCTCCTCCTTCTTCATCTTCAAAATCTGAAAAAGCCAAAGCCGTCAAGGCATCAAAGTCATCGGACGGGACAAAAGCTTCAGGCTCAAAGCAGGCCGGTTCGGAAGAAGACCCCGTAATAAGCAGGGAAGACATCAATCTTATCAGGAGTTCAATTGCGCGGTATTCATTATTTCTTAACGCAGATATGAAAAAGGTTAAAATGGATAACCTTTTTGTTAACAATATCAAGGCTAACGCCGCCCTGAACAGGGATTCCGCTGACGTAAAAAAGGTTTACATGGAATTGCTGGGCGGAAAAATCGATTCCTCGGTCAGGGTTGCGCTGAACCCGTCCAATCCGGCATATAGCGGAAAGGCAAAGATTGACGGTCTCAAGATTTCCGATGCCGTAAATACTTTTGTTCCCTCGTTAAAGGATTCCGCGTCCGGAGATATTTCATGTAACCTGACTTTTGCCTCGTCCGGTTTTACGGCCGGACAGATACAAAAGAGGCTGACCGGAAACGGCGGCTTCTCTTTCAAAAAATTTGTTTATTCCGCTGCCAGCATGAACAAGATGATCAGTGAACAGACAGACAAGGTATCTTTTCTGAAGGACAGGATAAAGCTGAGTAACGACGTAGGATGGGAAACGGTATCCGGAGTTTTCAATATTAAGGATGAAAAGATCAATGTAGAGCAGTTGCTTGCCGAAGACGGCGCCTATACCGTCAAGGGCAAGGGCGTTGTGGGCATGGACCAGTATATAGATATGTACCTTGATCTCTATATGCCTTACGGCCAGTTCCGTTACGAACCGATCAAACTGGCAAAGGAGGACAGGGTAATGCTTCCTGTTCATGTTGTCGGCCCGATGTTAAAACCGAGACTGGATTTTCCCCTGACCATGAAGTACATTACGCAAAAAACACTGGAACACGAAAAATCCAAACTTCTCAAGAACGTCAGCCCCAAGCTTGACAGTCTTGCAAAACAGAAAAAGGCGGACGTGAAAAAGAAAAAGGAAGAAGTTAAAAAGAAAGCCAAAAAGGAAGCAAAAAAGGCTACCGAAAAGGCGGGCAAGGAACTTAAGAACATGTTGAAAAAAATAAAGTTCTAGGAGGCAGACAGGATTATGCACAAGGGTTTTTACACTCTGAAATGGGAAGGCGATTCAGTCAGTTTTATTGACCAGAGAAAGCTGCCCGTTGAGGAAATTTATGTAAGTTGCCGCACGTACAAGGAAGTAGCCGAAGCTATAGAAACCATGGTTGTAAGGGGAGCTCCGGCGATCGGGGTTTCAGCCGCTTACGGTATAGCCCTGGGATTGATAAAAAGCACTGATACGGAAATATATAAATACGAAGCCGGGTTCAAGGAAATATGCGATATTATCGGTGCTACAAGACCGACTGCCGTTAATCTTTTCTGGGCCATAGAAAGAATGAAAAAGGCGTTTGCGGAAATCCGCGGCAGGACTTCTTCCGTGTCGGAAATATCCGCGCACATGCTTTCCGAAGCCCACTCCATATACGATGAGGACATCAATGTAAACAAGGCCATAGGCAGGGCCGGAAGCTCTCTTGTAAAGAGCGGTATGAACATTTTGACGCACTGTAATGCGGGCGCGCTTTGTGCCGCTGGTTATGGTACTGCCTTGGGTGTTGTGAGGGCTGCGTTTGAACAGGGAAAAAAAATACATGTTTTCGCTGACGAAACCCGTCCTTTTCTTCAGGGCGCAAGGCTGACCATGTGGGAACTTATGAAAGACGGTATTGATTGTACGCTACTCTCTGATAATATGAGTGGGTACATGATGTCAAAAGGGAAGATTGATGTGATAGTTGTCGGTGCGGACAGGATAGCTGCCAACGGGGACGCCGCGAACAAGATAGGAACCTACTCAGTCGCGGTCCTGGCAAAGCATCATAATATACCCATGTATTTTGCCGCTCCCCTGAGTACCGTAGATATAAATTGTCCTTCAGGCGGGCATATACCGATCGAGGAAAGAAACCTTGATGAAGTCAGGGTTATTAACGGAAAGAGTATATGTCCTCCGGACGCGAAAGCTGTAAATCCTTCTTTTGATGTTACCCCTAATTCACTTATTTCGGGTATAATAACTGAAAAAGGGATTATATACCCTCCCTTTGAAAGCGGTATTAAATCGTTATTTTCGGGTGGTGACTTATGATTCATGAAAAGGTTTGGTATATACACTGTAATAATCAAACCTACGGTCCGTATTCAGGCGATGAAATAACCGCTATGCTCAGGGATGGCTCCGTACAGTATGGCGATTACATATTTAAGGAAGGCTTTGCGGACTGGGAATATATTTATAATGTACCTGAATTCGACAGAAGGCTTATAAATCCCGGAGGCACACAGCCCCAGGTTGACGCACCGCGGGCAGGAGTTCCCCTGGCAGGCGTTTCAAAAACACCGCAGTATGAGCCTTCTCCGGAAACGCAGCCTGCCCAAGGTCTCTGGTATATTCATGACGGACAAAACCAGATGGGGCCTTACGAAGGCGAATATGTCAGGCAGGGTCTGGATAACAAAACCATATTCTGGACTTATTACGTGTGGCAGGAAGGTATGGGGGACTGGATTCAGATAAAGGACTGCAAAGCTTTTGACAGGCGAAAAACACCCAGGAACCAGCCTCCGCAGGATCTGAATATCACCACTGATTTTAACGAAATAAAATCACAGGCAGCTGTCGCTCCTCAAATTGCGCAGGCAGGCGAGTCCGCGTTCAGGATCAGCACAAATCCGGAGATTGAAATGCTTAAGGGAAAGTATCCTGTAAAGGCTATTACCTTCCTTGTGCTTTTTACCCTGATATTGTTCGGAGGGATCTATTCCTACCCGTGGATACTTGAACAGATAAGGCAGCACAGGGCGCTGAAAATGTACGACAGCGGTATTGCCCTGATAGAAAAGGAGGAACTTGAACAGGGATATGATACCCTGTTTCAGCTCTTTGACGTGTACCCGGCCACGAGGGCGGAAAGAAAGTCACAGAATTATCTTTTGTCTAAAGAGCCTGATATAAGAAAACAACTTGCCGACAGTACCCGAAGAATAAAAAAGCTGATGGAGCTTTTTATACAAAAATACGGGGTATTGCCTGCCAATTCAGTTGACATAAACTACGTTCCTTCCTTCTGGCTGGAATATTTTGGCGAGATCTATTATAAACGCGATAAAAAAGACAGCGTGTCTATTATGGCCCATGGCGTGAGGATGCCTGTCGAGGATTACGTATTTTCAATCGACGGGGCAAATATTGAAAACGAAACCGAGATCAACAGGACGGATTTCGAATCCAGAAGGCAAAACTATATCAAGCTGCTGTACAAGGGGCCCAAGAGCCTGGTAAAACCCATTGCCGTACCTGCCAGAAAAAGAGCGGTCCCGCCTCCGCCGCCTCCTAAACCCAGGCCGAGGCCGGTTCCCGTAAAAGAGGCACCGCCTGAAAAAGTCCAGGAAGAAACAGCGCCGCCTCAGGATCAGGCGGAAGTAGAGGACGAAGTCATGGAAGAAGAAACCGAGCCTGAGTATGAAGATCAGGAAGTCGAAGTTGAGGAAGAGGTTGAGGTTGAAGAGACCGAGCCTGCGGAACCCGCCCAGGAAGGTGACGAGTACGGAGACCTGATAGACAGGATTAAAAAGGACAAGTGATTGAGAAGCATCAGCACCCGTCACGGTGATATAGAATTACCGGTATTCATGCCCGTGGGTACAAAGGGAACTGTTAAGGCCGTACCGCCTGATATGTTGCACAAACTGGAAGTTTCGGTAATATTGGGTAATACCTATCATCTTTTTTTAAGACCAGGGCATAAACTTATTACTGAATTCGGAGGCCTCCATGATTTTATGGGCTGGAACAGGCCTATTTTGACGGATAGCGGAGGCTACCAGGTCTTCAGCCTTGCCAGGTTAAGAAAAATAACGGAAGAGGGTGTTTGCTTCAGGTCCCATATAGACGGATCAAAACACCTTATCACCCCCGAAATTTCCATGCAGGTACAGGACGCGTTGTCCGCGGACATCAGGATGGTTTTTGATGAGTGTCCTCCCTGTGACGCGGATTATTCATATGTACGCAAATCCCTTGAACTTACCGCCAGGTGGGCCGTGAGATCAAAAAAGGAATGGGAAAGGCTTGGAAAGGGCGGGAGCCTTTTCGGGATCATACAGGGCGGCATGCACAGCCGGCTCAGGAAGGAAAGTCTGGACAGGCTGCTTGACACAGGTTTTGACGGGTACGCCATAGGCGGGCTCAGTGTGGGGGAGCCAAAGCCCGACATGTACCGTATATTGAACGATTTATCTTCTCATTTGCCGTCCGGTAAGCCGGTTTACCTTATGGGTGTCGGTGAACCCGAGGATATACTGTTTGCCGTCAAAAACGGTGTTCACATGTTTGATTGCGTTATTCCGACAAGGAATGCCCGTAACGGTACGCTGTATACGTTTAACGGCAGGATATCGATTAAACGGTCGTGTTTTTTTAGCGATAAAAAACCGGTTGAGGAAACATGCGACTGTTATACATGCAGGAACTTTTC
>JAFGOL010000176.1 GCA_016926495.1 Oligoflexia bacterium | reverse complement strand
AGGGTTATAAAGGAAAAGCTGGAATCATACCTGCCGCCTAACATGAGAGTCGGCGACGAAGACTCTGAAGCCGGCGGAGCCTGATACTATGAGTGACGAACCCAGGAAGAAAAAAGAAGAACAAAAGGCGGGTGCCCCCGCGTGGATGGTTACGTTCTCGGATATGACCACCCTGCTTTTGACTTTCTTTGTCCTGTTGCTTTCTTTTGCCAACACCGACCTTATTAAATACAAGGAAGCACTTGGCTCCCTAAAGGACGCCTTCGGTGTTCAGACGCTTGAAATAGGCAATTTCCAGGCCCAGTCACCGTCCCCCATATCCCTTGAAGCCCCGACGCCAAAGCCGTTTGCCATTATCGAGCACGAGGTTTCGGGAGGCAGAAGGGCCGATACTCAGGAGGACGTAAGGGAAGGCGAGGCTGTTGAGGAAGGATTGGACAAGGAAACAAAGGAAATGCTTGAAGACATACGCAAGCTCATAATGGATGAAGGTTTGCTTGACGAGGTAGGTGTTGACGTCGAGCAGGGCAAAATACATATAAGGGCAAGGGCGAATGTGTTGTTCGACAGCGGTTCCGTCAAAATTAAAAGGGAATCTTACAGTCTCCTGAAAAAGATTGCGTTTTTGATGAAGAAAACAAGGTATAACCTTACTATAGAGGGGCATACGGACAGTGATTCCGTTTCGGGTTCCTTCCCTTCAAACTGGGAGCTTTCTTCGGTAAGGGCAACAACCGTGTTGAGGTTCATAAACCTTGCCGGAGTGGACAAGGTAAGGCTTCGTCCCATAGGCTACGGCGATTCAAGGCCGCTGGTACCCAATACGTCTGCCAGGAACAAGGTACTTAACAGAAGGGTGGAATTTGTATTTACAAAGGAGATGTGGGAGTAACGGTGGGCGCTGGTAACGGATCGTCAGGAAGGAACAAAAAGGTATTCGAAGCTACCATACGTAACTTCCTTACCCCGGTGAAAGAATATCTGGCGGATGATACCGTAACCGACATAATGATCAACGGCCCCCGTGATATTTTCATAGAAAGAAAAGGCAAGATAATAAAAACAAACGCCAGCTTCAGTGATGAAGGATCTTTGATCGCTGCAGCCAGGAACATAGCCCAGTTCGTGGGAAGACCCCTTGACGATGAAAACCTTACCATGGACGCGCGCCTTCCGGACGGTTCAAGGGTGCACGTTGTAATACCCCCTAGCGCAAGGAACGGTACCACCATAGCAATAAGGAAGTTTTTCAAGGTCAGCCTTACATTGAAAGACCTTATCAACTTCGGAGCCTTGTCGCTTGACGCGGCCAGGTTTATAGATATATGTGTTTTTCTCGCAAAGAATATCATTGTTTCCGGGGGAACAGGTTCCGGTAAAACAACGCTGCTGTCCTCGATTGCTTCAAGGATACCGAAAACCCAGAGAATAATCGTAATAGAGGACGCTTCCGAATTGCAGATCAACCAGGAACATGTAGTGTTTTTCGAAACAAAGGCGGCCAACGATGAAGGCAAGGGCGCCGTAACCATAAGGGATCTTGTAAAATCATCGCTGAGATTGAGGCCGGACAGGATCATAGTCGGAGAGGTCAGGGGCGCCGAAGCTCTTGATCTGATATCATCCATGAATACCGGTCACAGCGGCAGCATGGGTACGGTCCACGCGAACTCTCCCTCTGAAACGCTGGTAAGGCTGGAAACCCTGGCAATGATGACCGAGGTTGATGTTCCGGCAGCCGCGATCAAGGCGCAGGTCGGTTCCGCAATAGAACTTATAATATGCACCGCGAGACTTTACGACGGCTCAAGAAAGATCACGCATATAAGCGAGGTGCTGGGCGTTGACGAAGTCGGGCGCTACCTGACAAAGGACATATACAGGTTTGTTCAGAAAGGAAGGAACGCCGACGGCGAGATCATAGGCGAAATGCTGCCCACGGGCTATGTGCCGACCTTTTACGAGGATATAGAACGCAACAACATCCCCTTTCCCAGGTCCAAGTTTGCAGCCGGATCGTAATCTATCCGCTTTGCAATCAGGATGATACTTTTATATAAAAACACTCAGTCTATTTTTGAAATCAGGCTCCTGTTTTTTAGTCCTTGTACGTTTAGGTTTCGCTTGCGTCATGAACTCGCGACTACGTCGCTCAAACAACATGCCGCATCCCTGCGGGGACGCTCAACCTCAACCAACAAGGACACAAAAACTTCCGCATATTTCAAAAATAACCTGAGTGTTTTATCTTTTTATGTATCATCCTGATTGCCTTGATGCCCTTATTACCCCTGGAAAATATAAGTTAATTGCTAAGTAGCGTTTTTTAAAAACTGTCTAATATTATGACAGTTAATAAGTATGCTATACAGTATTGGGCTAGATATGTCTGTAATAACAATGGGTTAATTCGTGCTTTTTTGGCATGTTTATTGCATTTGTTTTCAGATTGTAATGGTTTGCTATAAAAAAATACTAATGAAACTTACAATTGTATTCTTGATAACTATTTCGAATCTGTCACAACTTTATGCTGTGTCAGATGATTTGGATATTTCAGATAGGGTTTTTTATGCAGATTCTCATTTGAATAATATCCTGGGAGATGATTTAGGTCAAGTCTTTTTCTTAGTTGAAATTGTCCCATCCTACGCCGCCTCTTTCGTATATTGTTGACCATAATTTTTTT
>JAFGOL010000003.1 GCA_016926495.1 Oligoflexia bacterium | reverse complement strand
TTAAAAAACACGCTTGCTTCGTATATGGTGCCCCATCACCTTGTTCAGCTTGATGAACTGCCGAGGACGCCAAATGGCAAAGTAGACCGTAAAGCGTTGCCGGTTCCTCAACAGGCAATTGATAACCGGAAACATACATATAAAGACCCGTCACATTTAAAAAAACTTCCGCCGGAAGACTGGTTCTATAAGCCTGTATGGAAGCAATCCCCGCCTGTTTCCAGCGCTGAATTACCGCAGGCAGCGACCTGCCTGATCTTTCCGGATGAGGACGGCATAGGCGAAGAGCTCGCTAAACGTTTAAGGGAAAAGGAATATAATGTCTTGACCGTCCGCTCCTCCGATTCGTATTACAAGTTCAATGAAATCGAATACAGTATTAATCCCGAGCAGGGCATTACCGACTATTTATCCCTGGCAGCCGATCTGTCGGCAAACGGGATATTCCCCAACAGGATTGCCCATCTATGGATGTTGACCGGTTCGGAAACATTCCGGCCCGGATCAAGTTTTTTCCACCGGAATCTTGAGCACGGATTTCATAGTATATTGTATTTAATACAGGCACTAAATAAACATGGATTAACAGGCAGGGCACAGCTTTTGGTAGCTTTGAATGGGTCGCAAAGAGTGTATTCCGAAAATATACCTTATCCGGAAAAGGCATGCGTTTTTGGGCCGTCCATGGTTATAACACGGGAATTTCCACAAATGAAGACAACTGTTGTCGATTTCGACTACCCCGTGACAAAGCCAGGTTTTTTATTAAGCCCTGTAACTTTCATTAATAAACTGAAGCGTAAAGGCAATGTAAAGAGACTGGAACAAGAGCTGCTCGTACCATCGGAAAATGAGATTATCGCCTATCGAAAAGGCAGGCGGTTTGTAAAACAATATGAACATACCTGCTTAACTTCCTCTTCGGTAAATATGCTCCAAAAAGGCGGGGTGTACCTTATTGCCGGAGGATTGGGAAAAAAGGGTAAACAGATTGCACATTTTCTCGTTAAAAATTACCAGGCGCGACTCATCATTGTTGATAGAAAGCAACTGCCTGATAAAAAAGACTGGAATGAATATTTACCGGGGAGCGAAAAAGAGCAGTCAACAGTCAATGATATTGAGGTACTTCGTGAACTTGAATCTCATGGCAGGGAGATATTATTTTACTCTGCCGACATTGCTGATGCAGAACAAATGAGAATTTTACTTGAAGATGCTCAAAAACAGATTGGTTCTGTCTACGGAGTGATCCATGCAGCTTCTATGGACACATCAGATCCGATTATTACGCTGAATAATAACAAGATTGAAGAATGCTTAGCGGCTAAGGTAACCGGAACTCTGGTTCTGGATCAGCTATTTCATGAATCAAAGCTCGATTTTTTTGTCTTATTCTCCTCCGGCGACACTGCTACAGCGGAACATGGAAAAGCGGCTGTCATGGCAGCGGGCGCTTTCATGAACGCATATACTGAGAACCGTATAACAGATAGAAAAAGGAAAACAATATGCCTTGATTGGGGAATCTGGAATTTCGAAGATGATAAGAAAAAAACAGTAATGGATGATGATTCAGGCTATTCCGATAACATACTGTCAGAAAATGAGCGGTTTTCCAAGTATATATCGAAACAGGGCATCAAACCTGATGAAGCCTTTCATGTTTTTAAAAAGTCCCTGTCGGAACAGTCCGGCTCACTTGTCATATCGCCTGTTGATCTGCCGGCATTTACATCTGAAATTGAATTAAGATATTCTGAAAATGCGGGCCATGAACTCGTTGAACCGAGGGATGATATTGAACGCACTCTGGCTGATTACTGGAAAGAGATCATAGGGATCAGGCACCTTGGTGTTCGTGAAAATTTTTTTGATGTCGGCGGGCATTCTTTAACGGCTGTGCGTCTTTTTGCTAAAATAAAAGAGAAGTACGATATACAATGGCCCCTTGCTGTTCTATTTGAAGCGCCAACTATTGAAGAATGTGCCGTACTGATCAGGGAGGAAATCAAGAGTAAAAAACAGACTAAGGCGAAAAACGGCGGCAATGGATTTCGTTTTTTAGTAAAAATGAACGATGGCCCCGGAAATGACGCTAAGCCTTTATATATTGCCGCGGGCGGATTCGGAAATGTTCTTAACCTAAGGCATCTGGCGCAGCTTATAGGCAATGACCGGCCTGTTTACGGGTTACAGGCAAAAGGATTGCTTGGGGATGACCTTCCGCATGAAACTTTCGAATCCGCAGCAGCTGACTACCTCAGGGAGATTCGTAAGGTTCAGCCGAATGGCCCGTATATATTGTGCGGTTTTTGCTCAGGGGGGGAAATTGCTTATGAGATGGCACAGCAATTAACCAATAATGGTGAAACCGTTTCTCATGTTATAATGCTGGATGCGATAGCCTCGGACTGGAGAGAGTGCCTTACCAGAAAAGATAAAATCGACTTCCATATGATTAGTTTAAGAAAAACAGGGATAAAATATCCATTCCTATGGTTTGTAAGCCGGGTTAAATGGGAATGTAAAAAACTACAGGAAAAACTCAGGTTAAACAAAGAGCAGACCGGCCCTGCTGTATTCCGGGGAAGGGCTATTTTCGACGCCACCCTGAGAGCGGAAGACAGGTATAAGCCAAAAAAATATAACGGTAAAGTCACATTATTCAGGCCGAAACTGGATCAGTTCGTCCATTTGGACGGAGGAAGAATAATTAATAAAAAACGCGAGTTTGTCAGGCCGGATAATGGATGGTCGCCTCACATTAAGCATCTGGATATTCAGGAAATAGCTGTGGAACCGGGAGATCATGACGGTTTTGTCCTTGAACCTGCAGTCCGGGATTTATATTTCAAGTTAAAGACTATTTTAACAAACAACTAAACGAAGGTATTCAAGATGACTTTATTAAAAAAAATAATACGTTGGATTGCTTTTAAGTACGCCCGATTAACTAATCTGTATGTTAAACTCTGTCGGCCTTCCGGTGAAGAATATGCAAAATATTTAAAAAAGCATGGCCGTTTTAGATTTATCGGGGATGATTGTATAATATATACATTTACGAACATACCGGACCCTGAGCTGGTTAGCATAGGAAATAATGTACTGTTAAGCGGTTGTTCGCTATTCGCGCACGACGGCTCAATTTCGGTTTTAAACCGGGCATATAATGTTAAATTAGATAAAGTCGGCAAGATTGATATTAAAGATAATGTATTCATTGGGCATGGAGCAATTGTACAACCTGATGTTACAATCGGCCCAAATGCAATTGTTGCAGCCGGCAGTGTTGTCACTTCTGACGTTAAAGAGGGAACAATAGTCGGCGGTGTACCTGCCCGCACTATAGGAAAAGTTGAAGATCTCGTTAAAAAATTAAAAAAAGAAACTGAAAAATTGCCATGGAATGACCTGATTCAAAAGCGTGTTGGAGCATACGACCCGGCCTTAGAACCGGAATTAAAAAGAAGACGGATAAAATATTTTTTTGGTGATTGATAGATGGCCAACTGACTGGTATAGTTGAATCTTATAGGGAGACTCCCGGATCTGCGATTTTATTATATACGAAAGATAAACTCAAACAAATTATTATTCTTATAGCATTTCAGTATTCTTACCAGTGCTACTTAAATCATTGTCATCTAAAAAAGCATCCTGGACTGGTTTCTATCTGTGGGAATTCCCGGATATCAACCTTTTTGAAATAATAATATCTATT
>JAFGOL010000175.1 GCA_016926495.1 Oligoflexia bacterium | reverse complement strand
GCGCGTAAGGGTTTTTTTTGTTTTTCCCTCACCTCCCGTGAAGGAAAGGGCGGAAACAATAAAGTGCATCAGTGTTATAAATAAAATCAGCTTGAAGTTCATACCGTTCCGTCCGAACAGGCCTTCCGGGATATAATGAACGATAAGCTGCCATAATCCTATAAAGACCGAGTTTGAGTTGATCAGCGCGCTTCCGATCAGGGCGGAAACCGACAGTCCCAGCAGCGGGCGTCCGGTATAAAATGATAGTAACAGGGCCAGAATAACCGGAACGGTACAGGTCCATATAATACGTTTACTGATAAATATCCTTCTTTCTATAACCTCGTTGGTCGTGTCGTCCGATATGGTAAATTCAATGCTTGTTTTGTTCTTGAAGTCCCTGAACTGTGTCTGCAAGGTGAATGTTTTTCTCATTTTTGGAGTGTTTTTAAGATTGATAATCCCGACATGATAAGAAAATCTTTCAATGAAAGTCTTCCATTTGTGTGATTCAGCGGGACTTTCATTGATTTCTATTTCATTGTTATAGACCAGGTAGTCGCCTTTTCTTATAATTTCATTTAATGTGGGAAGAAGCTGTGACCAGATATTGTCGGCTTCCTTTTCCTGCAGATAATTGCTGTCTCCCTTTAAACTGAATAAAGTGATCAGTATTGACGCGATCAGGACTATTGAAAAAAGCTTTTTTTTATTCATTTACAGATATTACTACACCAAATTGAAATATGAGGCAATTTCTGTTATATTCTTTTTTAATGCAGAACGAAAGAAGAATGGCGAACAGGGTATTGTTTGACAAGATTGGCTGGAAGCTGAGTGTGCTTGTCCCGGAAAATGCCATCGAAAACAGAAATCCGGCTTTGATAACCCCATGGGATATCAGCATCAAGGGTATAAGTTTTATGACGGATTCGCCCTTAAAGCTGAATTCATCCCTTGACCTTGTTATCTTTAAACCTGAAGATGAAGCTATGCTGGTTTCTTGTTACGTTGCCAGGGTTGATCAGATCAGAAAAGTTGATGAACCTGACATGAGCTACAAGATCGTTACGAGATTTAATGATCTGGATATCGAGCATTATAACAGGATAAGGGGGATTACCGAATGACGTTGATATTTTCCCTGTTGTTACTTTCCGCGGGAATCCAGGCAAAGACCGTATTTACCTATGACGATTATATAGAGCAGGCCGCCCAGATGATAAATATAAATAATGCCAAAAGGGCTGTTGATCCTCTCAAGATGGCTATCAG
Organism: Oligoflexia bacterium; assembly: GCA_016926495.1. GTDB lineage: Bacteria > Bdellovibrionota > JAFGOL01 > JAFGOL01 > JAFGOL01 > JAFGOL01. The sequence goes on along the minus strand of JAFGOL010000175.1, from coordinate 1,995 downwards.
GATGGAGCCCGAAAACTGGAAGGCATACAGTTCGCTGGGATTGGCATACATGAGTTTGAAAAATTACACGTCGGCAAAGGATAATTTCATAAAGGCCATATCATTAAAACCCAATTCGACCGAGCTTTTATATTACACGGGCGTGGCGTACGCAAGGGGGGGGGATTACAATACCGCCGCAAGCTATTTCAACAGGGCCTTGGCAATAACACCGAACCATTACGGTTCGTTGAGTAACCTTGCCTCTGTTCAACGCTATAAAAGGAATGATATTGCCGCCGAAGAACTTTATAAAAAAATTCTCGCGGAACATCCCGGTGATTTTGACGCCAATTACCAGCTCGGTCTTATTTATTCAAAAAACTCCGATAAAACCGACGCCATTAAATTTCTTGAAGAGGCCATGTCCATAGGGACTGATGAAGTAGCAATAAAAAACAAGCTGGAAAAAAAGCTTGCCGAATTAAGAGCGAAACAGAAAAACAGGCAGACAGGGAGTAACTGAATTGGCGGTTGTCAGGCAATACCCGAAGGGAACATTACTATTCAAGGAAGGACAGAGTCCGCGCGCCATGTACATAATAAGGACCGGGAACATAGCCATTACCAAAAGAAAAGGCAATGTCGAGGTTGAACTGGGCATTTTGAAAAAAGGCGAAGTGCTTGGCGAGATGGGCTTTTTTGACGGCCAGCCCCGGTCGGCTTCAGCAAAGGCAATCACGGACGTTGAATTGATAGAGATACAGTATGACAGTCTTAAAGCAATGTATTCAAGCTATCCCGATTATTTCAAAACCATTATTTCGAGTATAGTCGAGCGCCTCAGGGAAGCAAACAACAAGATAAAACTGCTTGAAGAATCATCAGCTTCCATCGATTACAGCGGCCGCTCCAAGGAGCATCAACTGCTTAATGAAGCATCCCTTATAAAGATTGCTTCATTATTATCTTTTATAGCCAGCAAGTTCGGCAAGGAGAGCGAGAAGGGTATATTGATAACAATGGGCAGGCTCAGAAAGTTTGCCCTGCAGATTTACGGTATCCCCATGAGCAGGATCACGGCCGCTCTTGATGTGTTTTCAGGTGCGGAAGTAATTTTGGTTGAGGAAGATGAGGAAGAGGGTAATAAGATTTATATAAGGGACATGAAGATCCTGGACGGTTATATTGAGTGGTGCAACGAAGAGATGTTCAAGGCGGAAAAGGATAAGATTGTACTGAGCACCATTTCCCTCGGCGCCATGAAGTTCCTGTATCTTTACGGCGGTGACGGTGAGAATGTTAAATACAAGGTGAAAAATCCCCGTGATCCCAACGAATGGCTGCAGAAAGAGGCATGGCAGTTTAACATTGTCCCGTATCGGCAAAAGGCCATGGAGGAGCACGGTATCGAGATCAAGGATACAAGTTTCAAGGAACTCCTGCTTAACGGTATTATTGTTGATTCAGTCGCAGAGAGCGCTGAAAAGATCTATATTCGTTACGAAAAGCAAAGGCTTGATTACCTTTATCCCAATTACAGGATACAGTTCAATATGAAAAAGGCGTCAATGCCGCTTGAAGCTGGCACCGCAGAGCAGAGGGAGCAGGATAAGGCAGCCCTGCAGAAAAAGGAAGATCAGGCTGCCGCAAGGGAGAAAAACGAGTTCCGATGAGCAGGTTGGGTTTTTGTATTTTGATTTTTGCATGGTCTTTAAATTTGCCTGCGTTTATCTTTATTAAGGCCCTTGATAAGGATAATTTTTATACCGAAGGCGGATTGTATGTAACTCAGGGAACAACCGAGTCATTGTATTCATATTCGATATACGGTATCGCAGAAGGCTTTGAGCTGAATTTAAATATTCCGGCTGTTTACTATTATGACGATCAGGTGAAATCAGAAGCGTTTTATGCGAACCCCGTCGCGGGGACAATAGTGGAACTTTTATCAGGTGATAATAATTTGAGTTTTCTATCGAATGTTGAATTACCGTTTCGGACGCCCAGGGGATT
>JAFGOL010000026.1 GCA_016926495.1 Oligoflexia bacterium | reverse complement strand
TCAGATAATATTCGCGTCGTCACACTAGAGTTTTTCTTAATATTATCAAGTAGTTGAGCTTGCGTTCCTGTTATTTTCATACCGTCTCTTTCACCGTCTTTATTACCGTCTTTGCCTGATTTTTTCATTAATTATATTAAAATAAACTGACTATTGACTCTATCTCCGCATCCTTAAGAAAAGGATGCATGGGAAGGCTCATTATTTCCCGCGCGACAGCCTCGCTGACAGGGTAATCGCCCTTTTTGCCGCCAAGATAAAGGTAAGCGGGCTGGAGATGAAGCGGCATGGGATAATGAACGGCCGTGGGTACGCCCGCTTCATTGAGTTTTTTAATTACGTCTTCCCTGTTATTTACCCTTATTGAATACTGCGCGTAAACGCACCTGTCCGTATAGGGAGCAAGGTACGGGGTAATGACTTCAGAGCCTTTAAACATTTCGGTATACTTTGCGCCTATGGTTTTACGCTTTTCAGCCTCGTCCTCAAAGTGCTTAAACTTTGCAAGAAGTATTCCGGCCTGAATTGTATCAAGCCTGAAGTTAAGGCCGAGCATCACGTGATTATAGCGGCCCTGCTGGCCGTGGTTTGCCACGCAGCGCAGCTTTGAAGCAAGCTCATCGTCATCGGTGAACATCATGCCGCCGTCCCCGTAACAGCCGAGGGGTTTTGACGGAAAAAACGAAGTGGCGGAAACATCGCTTAAGGCACAGGATTTTTTTCCCTTGTATACGGCACCAAAGGACTGGCAGGCGTCTTCAATAACAAAAAGCCCGTGCTTTTTTGCAATTCTATTAATTTCGTCCATATCAGCTGCCTGACCGTAAAGCGAAACCGGGATAATGCCCTTTGTGTATTTTGTTATTTTTGATGCAATCTTTGTTACATCAATATTGTATGTTCTTTCTTCGATATCAACAAATACCGGCGTTGCTCCAAGCATGCATATAACTTCCGCGGTTGCCGCAAAGGTAAATGGCGTTGTTATTATTTCATCGCCCTTTTTAATCCCATAAGCCATTAGCGCAATTAAAAGAGCGTCTGTTCCGTTTGAACAGGCTACCGCGTGTTTTACTCCCACGTAAGCGGCAAGCGTGTTTTCCAGTTCCCTGACATCGCTGCCGTTTATAAAGGACGCGTTGTTTAAATTCGCGCTTATTTTTTTGTCGATTTCGTCCTTGTACAGTTTGTACTGGGTTTTAAGATCTATAAATTCCACGGGTTTTCCTCCGTTACCAGGTAGCGTCTATCATCTGTTCGTCAATTTTCAATATCAATAACCGGTTGAGAATATCTTCGGCGTTCTGAAATTCGTTTATGAGGACCTTTTCAATGCCTTCCTGCTCCATTACCGCCGGAAGCTCGGACAGGGGTTTTACCTTGTGCGAAAAAAACGTCCCACCCGCCTTTGAGTCGTCAAACACGGCCGCAAGTTTTATTTTTGTTTCGCCAAGGTAAAGATGCATGATCTCGGAAATTTCATTGGCGCCCACAAAGGCAACTGTCCTTACTTCATCAAGCTTAAGCCTGACTATCCTGGCCTCTACCGCCTTTTTGATCTTAAGATAATAGTTAAGGCTGTTTGCCATGTACGAACGGGTCAGCCTGTACTTTTGCGCCAGCCCTTCGGCGGTAAGCATGTATTTCACGGTGCTTGCCTTTACGTTGCTTACCTTAACGTAACCCTTTTTGACCAGCCTCTTTAAATAAGCGTTTACAAGGCCTATTGAAACCCTCAGGCTGCGCGCAAGCTCGGTCTGCGTGACGCGGCCGTCGTTCTCAATCAGGTCAAGAATACCGTGTTCAATCGCTATTTTTTTATCGTCTGTCATTGTTTTTTAATGACTTTCCAGTATCCGCCCTTGTCAGGGCCGATCCTCTCTATTATGTTCCGCGCCTTAAGCTTTTCAATCTCCCTGTGTATTGTCATCCTTGTCACATCAAGCAGGGCGGCCAGTTCACTTGTAGACACAGAGGGATTGTCACTGATAATTTCGACAAGCTTCGCGACCCTGTTTTCTGTAACATTTTCTGTAACATTTTCTGTAACATTTTCTGTAACATTTTCTGTAACATTTTTAAAAAAACAAGTTACAAACGCGCCTGCTTTTTCGGCAAGTCCGGGAGGCGGATTGCCGTTGGCGGAGCAGCCGTCAAACATTCTCTGAAATCCGCTTCCCCATGCTTCAATTAATTTTTTACTTTTAAAAACAGAAGCAAGCAGCCTGTTCTTTGGAAGCGATCTCGATTCACCGGGTAATTTTGAAATATCCAGTTCCTTGGGCAAAAGCCCCGGGCTCCATACTTCAAGCCTGTCGTCAAAAATCCTAACCTGGACGTTGCCCTTATCCGTATAGTCGCGGTGGACCAGGGCGTTTATAACAGCCTCCCTGAGGGCTTCTAAAGGATATTCCCAGTGCTCTTTACGCCTGGCTTCGCCGGTTAAAACAACTTCCATGCTGATATGCCTTTCTATAAAAGCCATTATCTGATCGGGAAGCCTGATTAAACCTCCGTTAAATTCCTGCATGTCAATTATGCCGGACATGTTGCCGCCTTTAAACCTGGCGGCTTTTACCACGGCCTGGGGGAATATGTCGTTTCTGACGCAAAAACATAAATACGCGGAATTTGTAAGCCTGTTTTTATCTAGCAATCTTACCGTTTTGTTAACTTCCTTAACGGCTTTTATATCAACGTCGCCGCCGGATACCTTTTTTGTTAAAACGCCGCAATCAAAATCAGAATCACTGTACTTTTTTATTAAAACCTTAAGCTCGGCATTGGATATTTTCTGGTTGGTTTTACCCACCCTTACATACGCCTTGCCGAAAGCAAAAACGGGTTTATCCGATGATTCGTTTACCTTTATTTCTATAACATCGCAGGGGCCGAACTGCCTTACGTCCACGGAAGGGTATAAAACAGGGTCGGTATTATTTTTAATCTTATTGACCAGGTCCTCTATGCTGTTTTTGCCTATGACCAGGCCGGCGGGCTGGGATTTATCGTCAACACCGACAACGACCATGCCTCCCTTTTTATTGGCAAAAGCGCCCAGGGCGGTTATGATCTCCTTCCACTCGCCAAAAGATTTTTTTAATTCCAGCTTTTCCGATTCTTTGTAATACATTACACGTTAAACAGGCTACCGCCCATCCCCTACCGGTTTGACCGCCAGTGGCCTGAAATCAGCGGATTTTTGCGGTTATGCGAAAGCATGAACTTTACCCTGTTTATAGCGGGTTTTCACGGAAGTCAATTAATTTTCAAATAGTGAAAATTTTAAAAATGGCCTGCGGGCAAAATGATGCTCCGGCAAAGATTATAGCAATCATTTATTTGCTTCTTGTCTTAAATCTTTTATTATTATAACATCCTGAAGGTCATCTATAACTTTTATTAAGTTTAGTGGCTGTAAAAGCATTGTTACCTTGTTATAAGAAAAACAATAGTTGATTTTTTCCCTTATAAAAGGATAAAGAGTTGCTAAAATATTCGCAAATAATGGTATTTCCTTGCAAGATTTTATTTCATTTATTTTTTCACTATATTGAACAATACCACTAACTTCTACTATTGCCCTACAGACTCCTTGTTCATTCATTTTTTCAGGATCTTCAATCAAACCAGTTCCAAAGTTAACTTTAATACTAAAATCATCTACTATATCTACTTCAAACTTAAAAAGTTGCTGGAAATTATAATCTTGCTTTCTAACCCCTAATTGGAAATCAATTTTAGGGCAAAAAACATCCACTATTTTGTAAAAATTAGTTTTATTATCCATTTCTAAGCCGCCTTTGCATCATAATCATTTTGATAATATTCTTCTTCCGTTTTTGTCGGTTTTGCATAGTCTTCTTTTTGCTTTTTGGAAATATAATCTAAAAGAACCAGCTTTGTATCCTTATTCTTCTTGTAAACAGCCTCTGCAAAATTCCATTTAACCTTCTTTGATTCACAGACAAATTGGTAGTCGCACTCATTGTATTTAAAATTGTTCTTATGAAGATATTTTATAAATTCCAAATTATCTTTATTATATGCAACAAGTCTAAGTAAAAGATCATACGCATCGTTTTGAACAGTATATCCGTTTTCCCACTTAACAAAAGCTTTTGAGTTTAAATTCAAAAAGGAAGCAAGTTCCGTCTTTGTTCTAAACGGCAAAGAAGTTCTAATTTCCATTATCTGCCCGGGCGTCAAACAGTGCCTGGATCTGTTTTTAATATAAGTCTTTATCTTGGCTTCCTCTTGATGAGGAAGCCAAGTATGAGCACATTCATCATTCTTGCATTTGAAAACTTTTACATTAGGCACAATAATTTGATTGTTGGTTTCCTTATCTCTTTTATTGGAGACATACTCTTTAATAATAATTTCTACCTCTTTGCCTTTACAAACAGGACATCTATTGGTTTTCATTTATAGCAAACCTCCAAATTATACTTTGACTCGTGTATTCTTATTGATATTTCTTTAAGTTTTTTATTCGTTTTTAGTGTTTTATCGTCTTTGTTCATAAACTGACATTTAAAATACATAACCAAATTTTTACCTTCATAAACTATAGGCATTTCGAAGGTAGAAAAACCCCATTTTGCTCTGGAAAAATGAGTTTCCGCAACCTGTTTATGCTCTAATAACTGTTCCCCTGCCTCAATTAATAATCTGTTTTTGTCTATTTCTTCATCAAAGCCAGCAAGATTTGCATTAAAATCTACTTCAAAAAATTGAATTTTATGCTCTAACAAATTATTCCCCGCATAAATTAGCAAACCTGATATGCTTTTTATAATTTCAAAATCAGACACAACTTTTGAGTCAATTCTTGAGAATTCCCATCCTGATAAAGTTGTATTCCAATCTACTCTTTTATCCAATTTTAGGCTCTCTCGGACCAAAGTGCAATAATGCACTTTATATATTTATTTAGTAATGTCAAATAATTTTCACTCAATTTTCGTGTGGACTTCGTTGTGATATTATCAAGTATTTTAGATCATATCATAATGAAAACACAAGAGGTTTAAAATACTCAAGCCTTGCATAATAAATGTATACGGCAGTTAACATTTTATTGCACTTTAATGGAAATTCATTTAAGATGTATACTATAGGTTACTTTTTATTACTTCTGGCAGCATTGCCATCGCGGAAGTAAACCGGAGTATACATTTATGGAGTTTAAAATTAACAGTGCTGAGGACATGGCATCAATAATAAGGGAATACAGAAAACAGCAAAAAATAACCCAGGAAAAACTGGCAGGTTTCAGCCGGCTTTCCCGGCAGGGGATCCTCAAGCTGGAAAAAAAAGAAAATGACATAAAACTTTCAACGCTTCTGAAAGTGCTGAGCCTTCTGGGTTTTGAACTGGTTGTAAGAAGAAGAAAAAATACATGAAGAAACTTAATGTTTTTTACCAATCAGG
>JAFGOL010000174.1 GCA_016926495.1 Oligoflexia bacterium | reverse complement strand
ACCTTGAAGACGTTGACCTGTCGCGCCGGATACATTCAAGATATAAAACCCTTTATTACCCGGACGTAAAAATAATTCATGAGCACCGGAAGGGTTCGTACACCAGCCGCGGTCTTATGGGCTGTCATGTCCTTTCCGCCATAAGGTATTTTAACAAGTGGGGCTGGGTGTTTGACGCTGAAAGGAAAAAGATTAACCGCCGGGCCTTTTTTCGAGTATCCTGATAACCCAGAACCCGGCGAAGACAAGGCATACAATCATCAAAAAGAAAAGCATCGCGTATTTACCGTCGGTCAGGGCAATCAGCACCGAAATAATGCCGAACACGACGCAGGCGATATAAATCAGGAAATTGATCTGTCTTACGGAAAAACCAAGTCCCAGCAGCCTGTGATGAATGTGGTTTTTGTCCGCCTTGAACGGGTTTTCTTTGCGTTTTGTCCTGCGTACAACTATGTAAATTATGTCAAAAAGAGGAAGTATCAAAAGCACAAGGGGTATGGCGAACATTATGGCCATGGTGGTTTTTTTAAACCCGGCCAGGGACAGTGTGGCGTACATGGCTCCCAGGAAATACGCCCCCCCGTCGCCCATGAAAATTTTTGCGGGCGGGAAATTAAATACATAAAAACCGAGAATGCTTCCTGTAAGCAGGCCCGACATCAAGGCCAGAAAATAATTTTTTTCTATAAGTGAAATGGCGAAAGTAAATATAAAGGCTATGATCAGTATGCCTGACGCCAGTCCGTCTATTCCGTCTATAAGATTAACCGCGTTTAAAAGCGTCACCACCCAGATCATTGTGACCGGATACGCCCAGTAGTGAAGGTGCACGATATGTCCCAGTACGGTCACGTACTTGACCGCAAAGCCTGCGTGCGCGATTACCAGGCCGACCGCCAGTTGCATGGCAAGCTTGGGGATCGCCCTGATGCCCTTAACATCATCAATAAAACCCAGTACAAACGCGCAGACCATTGAAAAAACAAACAGCGGCAGCGAAAAATTTACGGCAGGTTTTATAATACTGTACTTTTGCGCTGCAAGGAACAGCACCATGAACGACGTGAATATCATGGCTCCGCCTATACGCGGTGTCACAACTGTATGGATTTTTCTTTCATTGGGTATATCAACCCAGCTAAACATGAGGGCCAGCTTTTTTACGGGCCGGAACAACAACAGTGATAGGATAAAGGCCAGTACCGGATACATTACGACATCGTAAAACATGCCATCAAAATACATTAGGGGAATAAATAGTCAATATAAATTAAAGACGTTTGAGCTCGCCCTTGTTTATGGTCACTTTCATCAGGTCAAGCAGTATTTCAACCCTCTTTTGCTCGTTGCATATGCCGGATACAATGGCCTCCACGCCTTTTAAAGGCCCGTCGGCTATGACGACCTTGTCGCCCGGCAGGATTTCCTCGATACTGTATCTTGCCTCGATCAGGTCTTCACTGTTACAGTTTGACTTTATGCATTCGATTATTTCCTTTGCCACCGGAACGGGTTCAGTACCCGTGCCTATAAAGCGCAGAACGCCCCTCGTGTATTTTATGAGCCTGTAGTGTTTACTGATATCGAGCCTGATAAAAAGATACAGGGGAAACAGGGCACCGACCCTGTATTTTGACTGCCTGGCGTTATACTGCCTGAGCCTGGGATTGAAAATTTCAAAGCCGGCGTCCAGCAGTTTCACCGCAACGTCATCCTGTTTGCCGGGCTTTGTCATCACAACAAACCATTCCGCGGTATTCATGCTTCTGTTTTAACAGCTATACGCCAGCTGAACAAGTCATAATAGCCAATATTGTTAAAAAAGAAGGCTACTAAATAGCCAAAATATTATAAAAACAACCTTGAAAAATAGCCAAAAATATGCGAATATTATTTAAAATTAAATAATTACGAGGGCTGCTGTTTTGAAGCGGGATATATTCAAATATCTGAAAGAATGGAAGCTTGATCCAGGCAGAAAACCGTTAATCGTGCGTGGTGCGAGACAGGTGGGCAAAACATATATAATCAGGGAACTTGGTAAATTTTTTGATTCTTTTGTTGAGATAAATTTTGAACTTGAGCCCCAGCTAAAGAAAATTTTTCAGTATGATTTAAAACCTGAAAGAATTTGCAGAGACCTCACAATAGCGACTAAAAAAGATATCGCTTCAGGCGACACGTTATTATTCTTTGATGAAATACAGGAATGCCCGGAGGCAATCAAGTCATTGAGGTTTTTTTACGAAAAAATGCCGGGGCTTCACGTGATTGCGGCAGGCTCGTTTTTAGAGTTTGTGTTGGATAAAACAGGTGTACCCGTGGGAAGGGTGCATTTTATCTACGTCTACCCCATGTCGTATCTGGAGTTTTTAACAGCCACCGGTAATCAGGGGTTACGGGAAGAGATACAAAATTTTAATTCAGAAGGCGGTTTTAGCAAAGTCGTGCATGAAAATGCTTTAAGGATGCTGGACGAGTATTTTGCCGTGGGAGGAATGCCTGAGGCCGTGGAGACATGGAAAAATACTCAGAATCTTAAGATGTGTATGAATATTCACAGCGAGTTAATTGAATCTTTCAGGATTGATTTCGCCAAGTATGCCAGAACAAAAAAACAGGAAAATGTAGATATTGTTTTTAACGCGATACCGGGACTGATTGGCAAAAAATTTGTATATAGTTCGGTAAATCCGGATATGCGTTCCAGGGAATTAAAGCCGGCTCTTGAATTATTGTCCAAGGCCGGACTTGCGCATATTATTACGCACACATCGGCAAACGGATATCCTTTGGGAGCGGAGCAAAATCCTTTGAAATTCAAAGTGATCATGCTTGATATCGCGTTAACTCAATCCCTGCTTAACCTGGATTACGGTGAATGGATACTTGATTCAGAAAATTTTTCTTCCAATATCGGGGGGCTTACGGAAGCGTTCGCAGGACAGGAACTACTTGCGTATAGTAACGCTGCAAACAGGCAGTCTTTATTTTACTGGGTAAAAGAAGGTACGGGTAAAGCGGAAGTTGATTATGTAATCAGCAGTAACGGAAAAGTAATACCTGTTGAAGTTAAAAGCGGGCATACGGGCTCTTTAAAAAGTTTAAAGATCTTTTTAGACAAAAAAACGAAATCTCCATACGGTATACATTTATCAAGAAGAAATTATTCCGAAGTAAAAAATGTAAAACAGGTACCTCTTTATGCTATATGTAAATTGTTATAACCGGAATCCTGCAAACCTGGTGATAAAATTTGATTAAAAAACAATCACAGGGTGCATCGCGCAATCTTGGCAGGTATCTACCCGGTTATGAAGATCTGCCTGATATATAAGTTGACTTTGAACCCCGCAATGCCTATATTTTCAATCAAAATGGCACTGGAGGTAAAAAGATATGCAGAATGTCCTTAAAACCTATTTGCTGCTTGGTGCTTTGACTGCTTTACTTCTTATCATGGGAAGCATGCTCGGCGGACCTAACGGGGTAATTGTAGCCCTGGTTATTTCCCTTGTTTTTAATATTGTTACTTTCTGGTTTTCAGACAAGATCGTACTTTCAATGTACAGGGCGCAGGAGATATATCCGAACCATCCGTCCGGGCTCTTTGAGATGATTGAAAAGCTCGCAAGAAGGGCAGGGCTTCCCACTCCCAGGGTATACATAGTGCCCAACCAGGCTCCGAACGCGTTTGCCACAGGCAGGGGCCCCAATAATGCCGCTGTAGCCGCGACAGAGGGTCTGCTGGAAATGCTTACTTACGACGAGATAGAAGCTGTTATGGCCCACGAGATAAGCCATGTAAAGAACAGGGATACCCTTATCAGCACCCTTACGGCGGTTATAGCCTCGGCGATCATGCATATTGTCGCTATTGCGAGGTGGGCGATGATTTTCGGAATAGGCGGCAGGGACAGCGACGGTGATTCGGAAGGCGGCCTTTTGGGTACCGTTCTTATGCTTATACTGGCGCCGGTCGCTGCTGTTCTTATTCAGGCGGCGGTTTCACGGTCAAGGGAATACATGGCTGACCAGGGGTCTAAATCCCTTGTGGGCAGCGGTGTTCCGCTCTCAAACGCGTTGCGAAGGATAGAAAGTTATTCAAGCAGGGGGCGTAATATTTTGAAGGCTAGCCCGGAAACTTCCCACATGTTTATTATTAATCCTGTGACAGGCAAGTCGGTTATGGCGCTTTTCAGCACGCATCCGGCTACCGAAGACAGGATTGAAAGATTACTATACGGATAATTTACGGAGGTTTTTATGCAGATAGATTTTTCCACTTTTATGATGTCCCTTGCGTCCTCGGCCTATTGCTCACTGGGGCTGACTCCCAATCCTCTCACGAAAAAAACCGAAAAGAATCTTGTTTCTGCCAAGCAGCAGATAGATCTTCTTGAAATGCTGAAGGAAAAAACCAAAGGCAATCTTTCAAAGGACGAGGAAACGCTGATGGAGTCCGTTCTTTACCAGCTTCACATGTCATACGTTCAGGTTGCCAAAAATTCCGGTACTGAAAACGAATGCTGTCATGAAGATACCGGATGCCATTGCGGAGGTGATGATTGTGACAAGTAAGGGATTGCTTGTTGTTATCGCGATTTTATTTGAATCATATTCAACCCTTGATGCCGAGAGCCTGTGGCATTCCGGGAAAAACGCGCAGGATATAGTTTCGTCTTCGGCGGTGAATAAGGCCAGGGCTGACTTTGTTGAGCTTTCAAAAACAATGAACCCCACTGTCGTTAATATTTTTACGACCCAGACCATCCGTTTCGGCGGTACCATGCAGGGCGGAATTCCCGGTGAAGGTCCTGATGATCTTTTCAGGCTGTTTGAAGAAATGCTCGGACAGAGGGGCGGCCGCCGGTTTTATTTTTCGCGGCCCGTTGAAAGAAAGGCAACGGCGCTCGGCTCGGGTTTTATTATTAACAGCGAGGGTTACGTAATTACCAATAATCACGTTGTAAATAACGCGGATTCAATAAAAGTAAAATTGTACAATGGCGAAGAATACGGCGCAGACCTCAAGGGCGTTGACCCTGAAACGGATTTGGCGCTGATAAAAATAAAGACTAAGGGTAAAAAAAGTTTTGAGTACGCCAATCTCGGAGATTCATCCAAAACCGAAGTCGGCGAATGGGTAATCGCCATCGGTAATCCGTTGGGGCTCAGCCATTCAGTTACAGCGGGAATAGTATCCGCCAAGGGCAAGGTCATACCGGAAATCAGTATTTATAATGACTATATTCAGACTGACGCCTCGATAAACCAGGGTAATTCCGGAGGTCCCCTGATCAATACAAGGGGTGAGGTAATAGGTATTAATACGGCTATAATCAGGCAGGCGCAGGGTGTCGCTATTGAAGGCATCGGTTTTGCCATTCCCATTAACATGGCCAAAAAGGTACTTCCGCAACTCGCAAAAGGCGCAAAGGTATCGCATCAGAGGGGCTGGCTCGGAATATCAATGGGAGAAATAGACAGTTCGATAGCGGAGTACCTGGGCATTAAACCTGATACCGAGGGTGTTATCGTAGCGGAAGTGGTACCTCATTCACCTGCCGCAAAGGCGGGGCTGAAAAGTTACGACCTGATTACCGCGTTTGACGGCAAACCCGTAAAAAGTTCGCAGGACCTTGTAGTGGCCGTAAAACGTGCAGAGCCCGGAAAAAAATACGGAATTGATATAATCAGGAAGGGAAAACACAGGAAGCTGGATGTTGTCCTGTCTACCGAAAAAGATGACAGTTATGCTTCACCGGGCGGACCTGATGCGGGCGGCAGCGCTACCGGCAGCGTATCTTCGTACGGCATATACGCTGATGACCTTGACAGGGAAACCATAAAAAAATACAGGTTGCAGGGAGTAACTCCTTACCACGGGGTACTTGTAGTTCAGGTTGAGAGCAATTCCCCGGCCGCGAGGGCTAACATAAAGGTCGGCGATATAATACTTGAAGTCAACCAGCAACAGATAAAAAACACCCGGGATTTT
>JAFGOL010000173.1 GCA_016926495.1 Oligoflexia bacterium | reverse complement strand
GGTGAAATTGAATCTCTGATTGGAAGAATTGACAGCTTACTGCTTGACTGGGAAGCCCTGGGGGCCAAAATAGAAAACCTTTTTGAATTAAGGAGACTTATTTTCCAGCTTGATGATATTGTAAATGTCCAGATGATAATGAAATATAATGAAATTCTGGGTACGGAGCGTATGGAGCGTATATCAAGCGGGCGTAATTCCGGAACCCAGAGTGATTATTTAGATGCCAGTGCCGTGAATAACAAGGATACCGGAGATTCCGGCCTGAATAGTCCGGCGGATGTATGGCAGGGTGTTTCCAGTTATTTAATGGATAATCTGAATATTCATACATATAATGTATGGGTAAAGCCGGTCAGGTTCCATTCCTGCGAAAATAAGCATATTAAGATTATGGTTGAAAATCAATTTTATAAAAACTGGCTTGAAGACCACTGTTCGAAGTTGATCAGAAGCTATCTTGATGATACAAACTCCGGGTACGAGGTATCTTTTATTACTAACTGAATCTGTAGGGTGTATTATGCATAGGTTGCTTTTCGTCTTAATTGCGTGTCTGCTGTTGTTTTCCTGTTCCTCTATTGAGAATATTCAGGGTAAAGACAAGGCGGAAACATATTTTCTCAGGGGTGAGGCGTATCTTAAGGAAGGCATGTATGAGGACGCCCTGAAGAAATTTAATATCGTTAAAAACAAGTTCCCCTACAGCAAATATGCCGTAGATGCCGAATTAAAGATAGCAGATACTTATTACGAAAAGGAAGACTATATCGAAGCCAGCAAGTTTTATTCACTGTTTTCCGAACTGCATCCCGGCGAGCGCAGACGGGATTACGCACTTTACAGGAGCGGCATGTCTTTTTTCAATTTACTCCCTTCCAGTGTCGACAGGGATTATACCTACTCATATAAGGCGCTGAGCAGCTTTAAGGCCGTTCTGGAGCTTTATCCGAAATCCTCATTTCTGAAAGAGTCTCTGGAAAAGTATACCTATATAAGGAAGAAACTTGCCGAAAAGGAAATCTATATAGGTAATTTCTATAGAAAAAAGGATAAATATCTTGCCGCTTCCAACCGTTACTTAAAGGTATTGAAAGAATTTTCGGGACTGGGTTACGAGGAGAAAATGTATTACGAGCTTGCCAGATGCTATTCCGAGCTTGAGGACAGGGAAAAGGCTGAATATTATGTTGACACGCTTATAAGGGAATACCCGGACGGTGAATTTGCCGGAAAAGCCAAAAAGCTTAAAGAGGCCCTGTAAAACCAGATGTCCGAACACCTGACTACAATAAAAGAAGCCAAGAGACTGATAGAAATGAGCAGGTACGATAAGGCCAAGGCTATTCTTCAGCCTCTGGTGTTGAATGATAACCGGAATTACCGGGTTTTTTCGCTTTTGGGTTATATTTATCACAAGGAGGGTCTTTTTTCCCGCGCGATCCGTAATTATAAAAAGGCCCTTGAACTTAACAATACTGATATAGAGTCAATGGTGAATTTGTCTCTCATTTATAATGACTTGGGAAGATACCAGGAAGGAGCTGAATTGTATTCCAGTGCTGCCGGTATTCACGGACAGCTAAAAGAAAATGACAGTTTGCCGGATAATAATGAGGAAATAAATATAATGTTTTCAAGGCAGCATGCCAAGCTGGCAGAGGTCTATTTGCGGTACAACAGGGCGGGCGAAGCTCTCGCCGAGTATGAAAAGGCAATGGAACTGGATCCTTCCGACTACAGTTTTATCGTTGAGATGTCGGAATGTCTTTCAAGGCTGGGAAAAAGAAAGGTTGCGATAAGGAATCTGAGAATGTTAAGAAATAAAAGGCCTGAATTTACCGAAGCGAGGGTGAAACTTGGGCATTTACTTTTTCTAGAGGGTGAGATAGGATCCGCTATCGAGGAATGGGATTCCGTGCTTTCTGACGACCCTGCCAACGCTGAAGCAAGGTTGTACAGAAAGATGGCCGAGCAGGAATCTTTACTGTCTTGACGTATCCCCGTTCTTTGTTAACATAGTCACAATTTTGAATTTTAGGAGGAAAATCTATGAAAAAGTTTATTGTAGTGCTTGCCGGTCTAGCCCTGTTTGCTGGATGTTCAAAAAAGGGTGCTGTTGACAGCTCTGTAGAAAAAGATGCTCCGGCAGTCGCTTCCGAATATGGTTCAGGCGGCAGTGACCACGGGCAGGCCGGAGATCTTGTTACCGTCAATTTTGACTATGACAAGTCGGTATTGACTGAGTCAGCAAAAAGCAGGCTTAAAAAGAATGCGGAATGGTTAAAGCAAAACGCCGGTGTTTTTATCCAGATCGAAGGTCATTGCGATAACAGGGGGACCATTGAATATAACCTTGCTCTCGGAGAAAAGAGAGCATTGACTGTTCAGGGTTATCTCCTGAAGCTGGGTATTGAGAAAAAACGCCTGAGCACTATCAGCTACGGCGAAGAAAGACCGCTTTCTTTTGACGATAACGAAATGGGATGGGCAAAGAACAGGAGAGCAAACTTTGTTATAGTTTCAAAATAGTCTATGAAATTTAGTGTATTAGCATTTGTAAGGGGGATGGTTTTTATTGTCCCCCTTGTTTTATTTTTATCCTGTAATACCAGGCCGGATATTAATTATGCCCTGGCTACAAGGGCGCTTGAGGCGGCAAGAGAGGAAAATGCCGCGATATCCGGATGTGCTTCGAGGAATTATTACATTGCGGAAAGAGAGTATAAAACAGGCCGGAGAATGTTTACCAAAGGGGACTGGAATGGGGCCAATGAAAAATTTGAGAGTGCGAGAATTTTCGCTGAAAAAGCAGAAGAGGAGGCCCTGTTCTGTGACAGGTAACAGGAATTTTTTTATTTTATCCGGATTGCTCCTTTTCTTTGTATCAGGTGCGTGCGCGACCAGGCAGATCAAGATGGAACAGGCTGTGTTAAAGCAGTATGTTGACGCCTTGCAGGAATCCAATGCGGACTCTTCGCAGAGCCTGACAGAGATAAGGGAAGAACAGCAGCACATAAAAGGCGAACTGGAGCGTATTCAGCATCTTTCGGGAAAGGACAGGGAATCGCTGGAGGAAAGAATTTCAAAACTGGAAGCGTCAAATGAGGAATTGAGCGGTAACCTGGAACAGATTAAAAAAGATTTTTCCGAATCCCTGCTGAAAATAGAAAAACTGATTTCAAGTCAGTCGGCGTCTAAATCAGCGGGGAACGAGTCAGGTCAGAAGCTTAGTATTGATGCGCGGTACAAGAACGCGCGCAATTCGCATATCAAGAAAGATTATGATAAGGCTGAATCATTTTATCTTACAATCGTCGGCTCCAGGTCAAAATGGTACGACGAAAGGGCCCGGTTTTATCTGGGTACAATGTACTATGATATGGCGAATTACAAGCAGTCCGTAATTACACTTCAGGAAATGGTTGAAAAGTATCCCAATTCCCAGTTTGTTCCCACCGCTGTCCTTGTTCAGGGCAAGGCCTTTTTAATGTTGAACCAGAAAAAGGAGGCTGAAGTTTTTTTCAGGGATTTGATCTCAAGATTTCCGGGGTCAAAAGAGGCCAAAGAGGCGGAAAAAAGGTTAAGCGGTAAATGAAAACTTTTTTTCTGGGTATCGAAACATCCTGTGACGAAACGGCCGCTGCTGTTGTGGACAGTGATTCAAACGTGCTTTCGAACGTGGTTTTTTCACAGGTCGATCTTCATAAAAAATACGGTGGTGTCGTACCTGAATTGGCGTCAAGGGACCATGCCCTGAAAATATCCTGTGTGGTTAAAGAAGCGATCAACGGCTCCGGCCTGTCCGTAGGTGATATCAATTATGTGTCTGTTGCGAACGGCCCCGGTCTTCTCGGTTGTTTGCTTGTAGGCGTTTCTTTTGCGAAGTCATTTGCCATGTCCAGGAATATTCCTCTTATCCCGGTTGATCACGTGCAGTCGCATCTGTTTTCCGTGTTTATGGACGGAACAGGTACTGAAAAGGAAGGCCCTGCGTATCCTTTTGCAGGTCTCGTTGTTTCCGGCGGTCATACATCCGTTTATCTTGTTAATTCGCCGTCAGACGTCAGGGTCATAGGTTCCACGATTGACGATGCCGCGGGCGAGGTATTCGACAAGGTGGCGAGGTTTGCGGGTCTGGGATATCCGGGCGGACGTATAATAAACAGCCTTGCGTCGACGGGCAATCCGGAGGCGGTAAGGTTCAAAAAACCGGTTATAAAGGGAAGGGAAAATGATTTCAGTTTCAGCGGGCTTAAAACAGCTGTTATCACATATCTGAAAGAGAGCAATGTGGAATTGTCGCCGGACAGCAGGGCGTTAAAGGATGTTCTTGCGGCTTTTCAGGAGCATATTTGCGCGTTACTGGCGGAAAAGCTGGTTGATCTTGCTCTTATGTATAAT
>JAFGOL010000172.1 GCA_016926495.1 Oligoflexia bacterium | reverse complement strand
TTTTATATTGATTTTGCGTAAAAAAGCACGGAATAAAACAAGACTGGCATTCATGTATTTATAATGGCGGTTATCCACGCGTCTATGATAAGAATTTGAATGCAACAACTGCAATGTCTGATTATTTTATGACTTATGTTGAAAGAGATTTACGTCAACTAAGCGCTATTCACGATATCGCTGCGAATGATTTTTTAAGAAATTTTAAATTACTGGAATCTGCGGGAGTTAAAAGCAAATATAATTTAATTGTATATAACGGCGAAGCAAACAATCAGATTAATAATGTTGAATTATGCAATATGGATACATTAATAAAAAGCCTCACGAAACCTGTTCTTTAATAATCTGAGAAAGTTTCCAAATCCTTCTTAAAGCATTTAACAGCCTCAAAAACATTTGCAACGCTCCAGGCAAGGGACGTGTGCGCGCCGGGTATGTAGCGAAGCTTTTTTCGTCCGTCTTCAGTAATTATTGTTACTGCCTCGTAAGCTTCAGGGAATGTACATGTCTGTCCGGGTGAGCCGTTAGCGGTTACGTATTTTCCGGCAGGCGTAAGGCATGAAAGTGTAAAGGCCATGAAATAGTTTTCCTTAAGCCAAAGTTCGCTTATAAGTTTTTTAAGCCGGGTTTTTTCTCCGTCATCAGACGTTTGGCTGTGTTGTTTGTGTAATTTATTGATTATTACTGAGTATGCTTTTACAAAAACTGGAATGGGCAATACCCACTGGGCTTCAAAATTCTCCTTAAGGAGCTTTTGCCTTTCCTCAAGCATTTCACCTGTGTCGTTTGACACGAATATTTTGCCTGTATCGCTGCCGATCCTTAAAACACCGTCTTTATCCATGGTTTCCTGGTGCCAGAAGTTGGGGGCAAGGTAGCTGTCGTTTTTATACCTTTTAATTCCATGTTCGCTTAAAAGGGCATCTTCGGTAAGCTTTAAAAGTTCGATACTTTGATCAGTATCGAGCCAGCCGTAAGCCACAGTGAAAACGGATGAAACGTCTCTTGCTCTTGCCGAGTTTTCATCAGGATAATAGTTACTGACAGCATCCCTGCCTTTATCAATAAGGTCCTTTATTCGTTTTTTATCCGTTATACCTCCGTATTCGGTGATCTTTTCCCTTATGATCCGGATTTCAGAATTATTACAGTAAGAATTAAACATGAGTTCATAATAACTTTCGTACGCCCTTGTAACGCTTACGGTGTCCCACATCGATCTGCAAAAGGGCTGTTCTTCCCAGTTGCCCGTGGTGACTGTTGTATCCTTATAAAACTCGATGGCGTTAAAATACCTGCAAAGCAGGGAGATAGATTTTAAAATATCAGCGAACTTTTTGTTGTAAATTTCTGTGGCGGAAAAATCCGTATATTTACCCGTGCTGAAACTGCTCACAATTGATTTATTGAAAAAGCCAAAAGCAAGGCCGTGCGCCTCAAGCCTCCTTCTGTTGAAACTTGTATCAAGCTCAAGCGTGTCTTTATTAAAAATATGGGCAGGGCCGTCCAGCTTTTTTCCCCTGTGGTGTCTTTCGGGGGTGCTGATGATTGATTCAAGCGTTTCTTCCTGTTTCGTGTAAATGCCGGCAAGTGTGTATATGGTCCTGACGCAGGCTGTTTTGTCAAAATGTCTAAGCCACAAGTCGGCAACCCATACAGAGTCACTGTGCCATTGCATGGTTGCCATTTGAGGATTATCCTCCTCAGAGCATCCCGCGGTTACGACAACACCGTTTTTATCAATAACAGGTGCAAAGGTTTTATATTTTTCAAGATAGCCGCATATTTTTGCAAAACCGCCCGCGGAAAATTTATTATCGGCTATGAAATATTTTTTTAAAAAACCTGCGATTGCCCTGTTATTAACGGTAAGTTTTTTGCCGTCGCTAAGCGTGATTTTAATCTTATTGTAACCGGATGCCTTTTGTATTGTTATCAGTGTTCTTCGCAGTTTTTTGAGATATTTTTCACCCAGACTTGTAAAATCGAAACTGTTACCTGTGTCAAAGCCGAAAAAACGGAAAAGCCCCTCAACCCTGTTTTTGGCTTTAAGGGAAGGAGCTTTTCCTCTCAAAAAGGATTCTATTATTTTGACGCAGTCATTAATCAATGGGTCGATAATATTATGTTAAACGTGGCATCAGGCAAATCAGATGCGACTTCAAGATAATCTATTGCATCCACGATACTGCGATATGATGCGCAGTCTGACGATGCCACTGTTGCTGTTACGTCTTCGGCATTCATTGTGGCGGCATTATAGCAGTAGTAGTTATCGGTATGGGAGTCGTCCGATACTCTTACCAGGAAGTAACCCGTGCCTCTTGACACTCCGTATCCCACCAGCTTAAACCAGTACGCGCCGACGTTTGTTCCGCCCTTTGTCAGCCTCAGGGTGAAAGTATGCGAGGTGGCGTTTCCGTAAAATTCCGATCGCATCATAAAAGTATCCCATATACCCGCAAGCCTTACCTGCAGGCTGCCTGTCGATTCATCATATATTCCCTGGTACACGCTTGAACCTTCACAGGAGGTGTTGCTGCCGCAGCCCCCGCTTAACGCGTAAATGGCGTGGCTTACTGTTCCGGTTTTTTTGCCAACGGTATTGTGGGTGCTGTCATAGGCGTCGTAGCATGTATACGCAAGGTCAAAAGAGGTGGTGAAAAAACCGTCCGAGTCGGGATCGGTCCCGAAAAACGGGGTTGAGGTAATTCCGCTTATTGACGTACCACCGCAGCTTTCTCCCCTTGCGTTTGCGGTTGAAGAATCCAGGTCATTTAATAGGTGGTAAATGTTGTTGACTCCCAGGGTCGTATCCTCATCCGGATCCATAAGTATTGCTTTAATCTCATCGCTTAAAGTACCCCAGTTGATTTCGCTGACTGATGTGGTAGCGGACAATACGGGTAATGTCTGCCTTGTTGCGTCCAAAAACAGATTTTCCGAAGAATCATTACCTCCGCAGGACATGACTAACGATAGTGCCGGGATAGTAATCAAAAGGCTTTTAAAACATTTCATGCAAACCTCCTTTAAGGCTTTAATGCCTTAAAAAAATCAATTTTACATAATAAAATGATAAAGACAACTGAAAAATAGATAAAGCTCAGCGAGATAAATTTATGCAGGATTTTACTATCCGAGCATTAAGGTATATACCAACCTGCTGCCTTGCTTCGTAATCGGGAGTAACCTGTTTATTGAGTAACACAAAGAATCCCCGTTTTTGAGGATAATAAGTTTTTGATATGTAGCGCCTGATATCCTTTGCCTTAAACTGGCAGACATCCGCGTCGCCTTTTTCAACAAGCAGCTTAACGCCTTCATAACAGCCAAGGTCTGCGGCGTATTTTAAAGGTGTTTTTCCGTAAGCGTCTAAAATATCAACGGGCGCGCCCCTTGAAAATGCTTTTTCCATCTCAACAAGGTTGCAGTAGATTGCCGCCTTGTGGAGCAGTGTTTTTCCGTCCTTATCCCTCGCGTCCATGACTGAATGTACCTTTACCTTGAGCAGGTAACTGTCAGTGACCTGTTTTGAGAGTATCTCAAGGCAGCTCTTTTCAGGATCAAATATCCTGTTCATGATTGGGGTTATTTTTTCAAACGCGGTAAGGTTTCTTTTCTGTTGGTCGGTATCGCTGTTATAACAGTTAATGGTACAGAATGTAATACCCGTATTAAAGTCGTCTTTTTTCATGAATATTTCTGCGTCATGGTAATCAAGGGCTATCACGCCGGTGTAAGCCGTTTCTGTTTCAAGGCTGTCAACGGTTTGTTCCCTGAGATCCTTATCCACGTACGCTGTAAAAGCCCCGGTGTCAGGGTTAAAATCAAAAATCCCGGCATCGTAAAAATAAACATTTTTCATCAGGTTATCAATGTAGTTTTTGGCACACTCGCTTCTGCTGCTTCCGGTTGCGAACCCGTAATGTTCAAGATATTCTTCGGTATTAACTTCCGTAACGTCTGAAAGGTGGGACTGTAAGAGTTCGGGCAGAGGTGTTTCAAAGACCTGATCCGTGTGCGGCTTCCATTCATTGTCGGTGGTGACAGGATCAAACGGGTCTTTCCAGAACCTTGTATCGTTCCAGCCGAACAGAAATCCCCTGCCTACCCGGCGACTGACAAAACGTTTGCCATCGACTTTCAGTATGCCTGAATTTTTTAAATATTCCGGAACACCCATAAAAAAACCGGGTATAATATTCTGTGAATGATTTCCGGGGTTAATACGCACAAGTTTCCTGTACGCGTCGCTGTCAAGATATATAATGCTTGTAATCATTTTGCCGCTTTTCATGTCCGGAGCACTGGCGCTTAGTATGGACGCAAAAAAACTTAGAATTGTAAAATTGATAAACTTATAAATTGTTAACATATTATTAGTTTAACTAGCAAAAATCGAGCCAAATTTAAAGCCTAAACATTACATAACTTTGCGATT
>JAFGOL010000171.1 GCA_016926495.1 Oligoflexia bacterium | reverse complement strand
GTTTTTGTCCGTAATCATGTTTGCGGGATGTAATGATTCGATGTTCGGCCTTGCAAACATCGACTTAAATGACGGCGAAACCGACTTCGGGGACATCCCCGACGGCAATGCCATTACCCTGGAGTACCCATCATCATCAATAGTATTAAAAATCAACCGGGAGATGGAAAAAGTCACGCCCGAAGTTGAGGGCAATCCCGAAAGCTTCGGAATTATTCCGCAGCTTCCGGCAGGGCTTGTCTTTGATACAACCAGCGGTGCCATAAACGGAACGGCAGTATCCCTGCTTGAACCCACGGAATATATTATTACCGCATGCAACACCGCGTCCTGCAAGGCGGCAAGGCTGACAATAGCTGTGCGTAACAAGATAGCCGTAAAGATAGCGGCCGGGCTGGCTCACTCCTGCGCGATACTGGAAGACAGGACCGTTGAATGCTGGGGTAACAATACATACTGGCAGATTGGAAACTTCACGGTACAGGATGGTATTTCAGGCCCTGAAAAAGTACTTGTATCAGAAACCGGGGAAATTCCCCTTGAAGGTGTCATTGATATAGCGGCAGGGTATTACCATACCTGCGCCCTGATCATCGACGGTACCATAAAATGCTGGGGAGACAACATGTTCGGACAGACGGGTAACGGTTCCCCGGACTACTATAATTGTGCCACCAACGTTGAGGATATTGATAACGCCGTAAGCATGGATGCAAAAGGCTACCACACGTGCGCGGCACTTGCCGATAAAACAGTAAAATGCTGGGGCGCCAACTACTTTTACCAGCTCGGCAACAGCGAAATGTACCAAAGCGAAGAGCCTGTACAGGTGGAAGGCATAGATAGCGCGACAGGAGTCGGCCTGGGAGAAGAATACAGCTGCGCGATCCTTGAGGACGGCACAGCGAAATGCTGGGGCAGCAACATCAACGGTACACTGGGACATGATACAAGCCCTAATGATCTGAGCCCGATCCCGGTTCAAATTGACGGTGTAAGCAACATTTTTGATGTTTCGGGCGGATATTTTCATTCATGCGTTCTGAACGATGACAAGGTGGGCTGCTTCGGCACGAATTATTACGGACAGCTTGGGACCCCGGCCATTGAATTTTCATATTCGCCGGTATTTATAACGAAAGAGGACGGAAGCATTTTTGACAACGTTACAAAAATACATTCGGGAGATATTCATGTGTGCGCCAGCAGCAACAATGAAGTTTTCTGCTGGGGAGACAACTCCCTTGGCCAGCTTGGGGATATCAATTACCAGACAACAAGCAATATACCGGTAAAACCGGTGGGACTGGATAAAATCAGCGACTTTACGGTAGGGTATTACCACTCCTGCGCCGTATCCTACGGGGCGGTGCTGTGCTGGGGACTGAACCATACGTCCCAACTCGGAAATGAAACGCACGAAGGTGAATTCACGGTTTACGAAGCGGTCAAGGTAGACGGATACTGATTATTACAGCCGGGTAACGGCCTATTCCGTTGTGAAGCGGCCGTTGCCCGAATATTTCAGCCTTTCACGGTCCTGCACCGAGTTATATACTACAACCAGCTTGTGATTCTGATTGTTCCTGTTCAGCGATTTTACGATAAACTGCATTATTTCCGTCAACCCGGCCTCGCTGTTATCATCCATGTAAAATAATTTATCGCCGGCTGTTTTAACATGCCTGTAACCCTCAAAACCCCTTGCGAACTCGCTTTTATACAAAACGGAAAGTTCCTCTGCGTTCAATTCCTTAAGAATTTCCCAAAGCCTTTCAAAAACCTGCCTTTTACAGTATTCCAAAACCGCTCCTAAATTTTAAAAATATTTTTGACTTCCTTTGCCTTTGCCCTTGAAACGGGAACTTCGGTTGTATCAATATTTTCAATTTTAAGCGACAAAAGGCCCGATGAAAGCTGTTTTATTTCCCTTACTTTTTTAAGGTTCACAATGTACGCCCTGTGGGTCCTCAGAAATTCACCGGGTTCAAGTTCTTTTTCAAGCTCGTCAAGCGACCTGTACGTTGTTGAGTAGTTACGGCCCCCGCTGTTCACAAAAACAACGGAATCCTCCACGTATACAAAAGATATGTCCTCGGTCGGGATAAGCACTATCCGGTTTCCCTTCCGGGCGCTTACCCTCGTCATCCTGGAAGCCTGCCCGTAATACTTCAGGACCTTGGAGATGGACGACGAAAAACGTTTCGGGTCAATGGGTTTTAACACGTAATCAACGATATCGTATTCAAACGCCCTTACCGCGTAATTATCATAGGCGGTAACAACTATTATGTACGGATTGTACGACTGGATGGTTGACAGCACGCCCGCGACTTCAAGCCCTTTAAGACCGGGCATCTCTATATCAAGAAAAATTATATCGGGCTTCAACTCCCGGATACTTTTCACGGCATCAATACCGTTGTCCGCTTCACCGACAAGCGAAATGTCGTTATACACGGAAAGCTGGTGTTTAAGCTCCTCACGCGCGAAAATTTCATCATCGGCGATGAAAGCAGTAAGCATATATTATCTCCTTACCGGAAGCAAAAGCGTAATATTGGTACCCCTGCCGGGCTCGGACAAGATCTGCATCCCCGCCTTGTCGCCGAAAAGCAGCCTGAGCCTGTCCCTTACGTTTGAAAGGCCTATGCCGCTGGCAAAAAGCGCGTCCTCTTTCATCTCCATTCCTGCACCGTTATCCGCTACCACAAGTCTCAGTATATTATTTCTGTCATTTCGATCAAGCGCTGAATGAATGCTTATAACCCCCTTCCTGTCGGTAAGTGAGGAAACGCCGTGCTTGATCGAGTTTTCGACGAGGGGCTGCAAAAGCATTGCCGGCACGTTAAGCTCTTTGGTTTCCTCTTCTATATCCATAACCACCTGCAGGCGCGATTCGCCAAACCTGAAGCTCTCGATGGAAAGATAATTGTCTACAAAATCAATCTCATCCCTGAGCGGCTTGAATTCATTTTCAGTCTTAAGTATATACCTCAATATTTCCGCCAGGCTGAAAACGATCTCCCGCGCAATCTCGGGATTAATGCGTATGGCCGAAGCAATGGTATTCAGGGTATTAAAAAGAAAATGCGGCTTTATTTTTGACGACAACACTGCCAGCCTCGCCTGAAGCAGGTTCTCGTTTTTTTCGACAAGCTGTACCTTGTTTATATGGTGGTTCCATACAAAGAAGACAAGAAACACCGCAACCAGGTCCGATATGGCAACGACTATGTCACCTTCAATAGTCCTGTTGCTTAACGAAAAAATAGAGTTGTAGGGAGCGTACCTGTTAAGGATCAGGATCAGGATTGAAACAGGAAGCATTCCCGCGCATACACGGTATATTTTTCTGCGGTTTTCGAAGAGATTTTCCCTGTAGAATACGGAACCGGCCAGCGCCGAAACAAACCCGAGCAGTATCGAATAATATTCTCCGGAAAAGATCCAGTAGACTATGGCGACAATGCCTGACGCGACAAGAGAAGGTAAAAAGCCCAGAACGGCGCCGGTAATAAACAGACCCGGTATGGAAATGTCTATGGCATGATACCCGGCCCTGTAACGCAATATCAGGCAGATAACAAAAACAGAAGCCAGGAGGGACGCGAGAATATACCTGGTTTTAACGGTCTTGGACACGGCAAAGAGCCTGTCCGCGAAATAATTAAAATAGGCGAGCAGCGCGGCAACGATCATCACAGCCGCCCATTTTATAAGAATAAGGAATATGATGAATTGTATAGGCTCAAGCCTGAAATTCATTTTTTATCCCCCACCGGAAGCCCGGCTGGTACAGCGTTGCTCTTTTTTACCGAGGTCATTGTCTTTTTTTTTGTACGCAGAAGGGCAAAAAAGCCCGAGATCTCCCTGGGCTTTCCGATTGTAACAAAATCCGTAAATTCCTTTACAAAATACCAGACCTCTTTTTCGTCAATTTCATATGATTTAAGGGAAACGGCCAGATTAACAAGGAAATCCGAGTTGCTGCCGCCGTCAGGGCTGTCCTTCAGCCCGAAAATATCCCTTTTTGAAAGCTCGATCACACAGGCAGCAACAGCATCCTTAACAGGGCCTTCGCTGTATTTTTCCTGAAAAACAAGAAGAAGCTCGTTATAAAATTTAATTTTCCTGGATGATTCCCTTAAAAGCTCGGTATTTACATCCAGTTCCCTTGTAAGCTTTTTAAACTTAAGGTTGACATCGGGTTTTATCCTTTCTTTTTCACCCAGCAGCCCGAATTTAAGCACGTCCTCAAGCTGGACGCCTATGGTTTTCATCAGCTTGTCCCTGCCCATCCCCTCGTCCTTAAGAACAGCCTTGAAACCGTTTATGTTGAGTTCCGCGTCTGAATCAAAGGCAGCGCACAGTACCCCGGAAGTCATAAAAACAAAAAGAATGGTTTTTAACTTCAACATAGGCTATAAGTAACACATAATGGAGATAAAGGGAATAAGATCAGACAAGGCGCCCAAACCCATAGGGCCTTATTCACAGGCTGTAAGGGCAGGCAACACCCTGTATGTTTCAGGCATTATACCGCTGGACATGAAGTCAGGGACCCTTGTCAGGGATAATATTAAAGCAGCGTGCGACACCATTACCGGGCATCTTGAAAACATACTGAGAGAGGCCGGATATTCAAAAAACAACGTGGTTAAAACAACAATATACCTTAAAAACATGGATGATTTCACAGACGTTAACAGCGCGTACTCGGACTTTTTCGGCGATGTAAAAACCTATCCTGCAAGATCCACGATCGAAGTAAGCGGCCTGCCGAAGGACGCACCCCTGGAAATGGATTTCATCGCTGTCAAGGATTAGCCGGGGAACCGGTATTAAAGAGCCTTTTCCACTTTACCTGAACGGATGCAACGCGTGCAAACCAGGGCCTTTTTTATACTGCCGTTAAAGTTCGCCTTGATCTTCTGAAGGTTGGGAAGCCACCTTGTTTTTTTCTTGATATTGGAGTGACTCACGCTGTTACCAACCTGCGGGCTTTTTCCGCATATCTCGCATTTCCTGCTCATAATATATCACCTCATAAAAATTTATAAAGCTGGTGCCCAGGACTGGACTTGAACCAGCACGAG